>JBEITQ010000132.1:0-5926 GCA_040374835.1 Phycisphaeraceae bacterium
ATGACGTTGACGTACGGATTCGTAAATCCCGTGGAGTTGGACCACACGTTGAAGCCGTTCACGGAGACCGGACCTCCCGACTGGGTGTCGTTGTAGGTAACGACCCAGGGCGGATCGCCTTGCGTCACCAGGTTGCTGCTCCACGCGCCGGAGGCCGGATCGAAGCCTCCTCCCACCGTCAGGAAGCTGTCCAGCGACGTCCAGCCCTGTCCGCTGGTGGGCCGAAACACCGACGCGGCATCAAGGCTCTGGCGGAATCCTCCGGGGATGTTGATCGTCCGGACGTACCCCTCGGTCGGGAGCCCTACGGAGCCGCCCGAGATGTTGAGGATCACGTCCCCCGGATCGTTTGTCGCCGCGAAGACGTTCACGAGGTAGCCGTCCGCTGCCGGACGCACCGTCGCCGTCCAACCGATGAAGTCCGCCGTAGCGGTGGACACGATCAAAGACGCCGCGACAAACGCTGTTGCCCTGGAAGCCGCCATCATGTTGTGATCCCCGAAAGAGTCCCCGGACGGTCTCGGGACTCCATGCCCCGGACTGATCGAAGCATAGCCGGGGAGTGACGGGAAACGAAAGCGTCGGTCGCCTCCAGCGGATGGAGTCTGGGGCGACTCTGGCCTGCGACTCAAATAACCTGTCTCCAATGTCCGCCCTTCGCGACGCCCTCCGCCACGCCTTCGCCGTCGAGCCCGCCGGCCCAGCCGAGCCGACGCCCGACGAACGCGCCGCCCTCGACCCGCTGATCGCCGAGATCCGCCGCCGCGGCCTCGCCGGCCCTGCCGCGCTCTTCCTGGAGGGCCTGACGCCGCTGAACGGGATCGGTGCGCAGGCGCTCCACTTCATGCAGCCGTTCGCGACGGCGGTGCTCGATCCAGTTCGCTACGCGACGCTCACGCGCTACCTCGAGCGGCGCGGGAGCATCGCGTGGCTGGTGGCAGAATTGCACCGCGAAGTACCTTCCGGCCCCCGATGACGCCGGCGCATGCCGCCCATCCCGCGAAGGCCACGCCGCCGAAGGAGCGCATTCGCGTCATCGTCGCCACCGACTGCGGCTCGACCACGACGAAGGCGATCCTCATCGAGGAAGTCGCCGGCCACTTCCGCCAGACGCAGCGCGGTGAGGCGCCGACCACCGTCGAGGCGCCGTTCGCCGACGTGACCCTCGGCGTCTCGAACGCCGTCACAGAGCTGCAGGAACTGTCCGGGCGTCGGCTGGTGGCCGATGACGGCACCATCATCCGTCGAACCTCGCCCGACGACCCGAACGGCTGCGACATCTACATCTCGACCTCCTCGGCGGGCGGCGGGCTGCAGATGATGGTGGCCGGCGTCGTGCGCCAGATGACGGCCGAGAGCGCCAAGCGCGCGGCCCTCGGGGCTGGCGCGATCGTCATGGACACGATCGCGGCGAATGACCAGCGCAAGCCGCACGAGCAGATCCAGCGGATCCGCGAGCTGCGGCCGGACATGGTGCTTCTCTCGGGCGGCACCGACGGCGGCGACCGGAAGAAGGTGGTGGAGCTCGCGGAACTCATCGCCCCCGCGAAGCCGCGACCGCGCTTCGGCAGCGAGTATCGGCTTCCGGTGATCTACGCGGGCAACCGCGACGCCGCGCCGGACATCGAGCGCGTCTTCCGCGAGGGCTTCGACCTGAGCGTGGTGGCGAACCTGCGCCCGACGCTCGAGGAGGAGAACCTCGGCCCGGCGCGTGACCGGATCCACGACGTGTTCCTCGAGCACGTGATGGCGCACGCGCCGGGATACGACAAGCTCATCTCGTGGGCCGACGCGCCGATCATGCCCACGCCCGGCGCGGTCGGCGACATCCTGCAGACCATCGCGCGCCGGCGCGGCATCAACGCGCTGGGCGTGGACATCGGCGGCGCGACCACCGACGTCTTCAGCGTGTTCGACGGGGCGTTCAACCGCACGGTGAGCGCGAACCTCGGGATGAGCTACTCGATCAGCAACGTGTGCGCCGAGGCCACCATGCCGCGCATCCTGCGCTGGGTGCACCTGCCGATGGACGAGCGCGAGCTGCGCAACCGGGTCAAGAACAAGATGGTGCGCCCGACCACCATTCCGCAGACGCTCGAGTCCCTGGTCTTCGAGCAGGCGGTGGCGCGCGAGGCGCTCCGGCTCTCCTTCGAGCAGCACAAGGCGTTCGCCACCTCCCTGAAGGGCGTGCAGCAGCAGCGCACCGTGGGCGATGCGTTCAGCCAGCAGTCATCCGGCGCAACGCTGGTCGATGCGATGAAGCTCGACCTGCTGGTGGCGTCCGGCGGCGTCCTGAGCCATGCGCCGCGCATGGAGCAGACCGCGCTCATGCTGATCGACAGCTTCGAGCCGGAGGGCTTCACGGAACTTGCCAAGGACTCGATCTTCATGATGCCGCACCTCGGGGTGCTCGCGAGCGTCCATCCGGAGGCCGCGATGGAGGTCTTCGAGAAGGACTGCCTGATCTACCTGGGCACGTGCATCGCACCCCGTGGGCAGGGCAAGCCCGGAAAGCCGTGCTTCTCGTACGAGCTGCGCGGGGCGATCGCCGAGCGCGGCACCGTGAACGTCGGCGACGTGAAGCGACTCCCCCTCGGCCATGACGCGACGTGCGAGATGTCCGTGGCCCCCGAGAAGGGGTTCGACATGGGCGCCGGCCCGGGCAAGCCGGTGACGCGCGCAGTGCGTGGCGGCACCGTCGGCCTGATACTCGACGGCCGGGGGCGTTCGATCGAGGTTCCGGCCGCCGAGGCCGATCGTCGCGCGACCATCGCACGGTGGCTCGAGGCCCTGGGCGTCTACGCATGATCGCCCCATCCGCACGCACGGCAAGGACCTGACCCGATGGCCAAGGCATTCACCCCCGGACTCACCGTCAGCGCGCGCGTCACGTACCGCGCGCGGCGCATCCTGCCGATCGCCGGCGAGGTGCGGGTGTCGGTGGGCGACGTGGTCGAGGCCGGCACCGTGGTCGCCGAGACCTTCATGGAGGGCGACGCCTTCCCGATCAAGGCCGCGAACCTGCTGGGCGCGAACCCGAAGGACTTGCCCGGGCTGATGCTCGTGAAGCCCGGCGACGCCGTCCGCAGGGACCAGCCGATCGCGCGCTCGAAGGGCATCTTCGGCATGATGCGTGTCGAGGCGAAGTCCTCCGCCGACGGCACGGTCGAGGGCGTGAGCGACTCGAGCGGCATGGTGATCGTGCGCGGCCCGCGCCAGCCGATCGCCGTGCGCGCGTACGTGTCCGGGCGCGTGGTGGAGGTGATTCCCGGCGAGGGCGCGGTGGTCGAGGCGCAGGCCTCGCTCGTCCAGGGGATCTTCGGCGTGGGCGGCGAGGTGCATGGCCCGGTCGCCGTGGCATGTGCATCTGGCACGGAGGAACTCGACGCCGACGACATCGACGAGTCGATGAAGGGCCACGTGGTGGTCGGCGGCGCGCGCATGACCGCCGCGGCGATCGCCAAGGCGCGCCAGGTCGGCGCGGCGGCCATCGTGAGCGGCGGCATCGACGACCAGGACCTGCGCGACGTCCTCGGCCACGACATCGGCGTGGCGGTCACCGGCAGCGAACGCCTCGGCATCACGCTCATCGTCACCGAGGGCTTCGGCGACATCGCGATGGCGACGCGGACGTTCGAGCTGCTGGCATCGCACCGCGGGCGCGTGGCGAGCGTGAACGGGGCGACGCAGATCCGCGCGGGCGTGCTGCGGCCGGAAGTGGTGGTGCCGCTCGGGGGCACGGCTGCCGCGTCCGGTGGCCACGCCGCGGTCGCGGGCGGCGCGACGGCCGGGGTGCTCGAGGTCGGCACGCCCGTGCGCGTGATCCGCGATCCGCACTTCGGCGTCCTGGGCACGGTCGTCGCGCTTCCGGAGCAGCCCGCGGTGCTCGGTTCGGGCAGCAAGGCGCGCGTCCTTGAGGTGGCCACGGTCACGGGGCAGCGCATCATGGTGCCCCGCGCGAACGTCGAGCTGATCGAGGGTTGAGGGCGCGGGTCGTCGCGCTGCGGCCGCGTGCCGCCCGGCTCAGGCCGTGGGCGACTTCTCGAGCACGAACCTCGCCCACTGCCGGTACGGGTTGCCGCGCCCGGCGGCATCGCGAAGTTCCTTGGGCATCCACTGCCCGACCGGGATGTAGAAGCCGGTCTTCGGGCGCGAGGCGAGCAGCGCGTGGATCCGCGGGTCGACCGCGCGGCTCACCTCGCTCTTGGCGATCCGCATGCCGCCCGCGCGCAGCCGGATCACGTCGCGCAGGAGCCAGGCGTCGACGAGCGGCGTGCGCAGCTCGAGCGAATGCGCCATGCTCGCCCAGTCGGAGTCGCGCAGCAGCTGGTTGCGCATGTACCAGGCGAGGTCGAGCGCGCAGAGCTGCAGCTGCGGGTCCTCGATCCCCGCGACCGTCGCCTGCAGGCGGCCTGCGGTGTCCAGTTCCGCGAGGCCCTGCTTCGCCTCGGCGGGATCCATGAGCCGCGAGACCTCCCACGGCATGTGGAGCGCGCGGTTCAGCATGTAGGCGGTCGGCACCGCACCGCCGTATTCGAGGAGCGACGCGGCCTTGGCCTGGCCGAGCCTTCCGGCGATCGGCGCCCCGAGCATGCGCATGCCTGCGCCGAGGCCCGGCACCGCGCCGGGAACGCTCAGCCACCGGAGCATCTTCGGGATGCGGCGGTAGTACTCGTAGCCGCCGAA
Organism: Phycisphaeraceae bacterium; assembly: GCA_040374835.1. Classification (GTDB taxonomy): domain Bacteria; phylum Planctomycetota; class Phycisphaerae; order Phycisphaerales; family SM1A02; genus UBA966. The sequence goes on from JBEITQ010000132.1 coordinate 4,687, forward strand.
GAGCTCGTCGCCGCCGACGCCCGACAGCACGACCTTGAGGCCCGCATCGCGTGCCGCCTTGGTGACGAAGTACGTGTTCACCGCATCGATGGTCGGCTGGTCCATCGCGTGCAGGACGGACTGCAGCTCGCCCTCGAAGTCGGAGCCGGTGATGGCCACGGTGCGGTGGTCGGCGCCGATCAGGCGCGCGACGTCCTCGGCGAGCGGCGATTCGTCGAGCGCCTTGCCGCGGAACTCCTGGTAGGCGAGCGTCAACGTCCGCGTCGATTCGTTCGGCCGTGCCTCGCGCGCCAGCGCCGCGATGGTCGTGGAGTCGATCCCCGCCGACAGGAACACGCCGACGGGGACGTCGGCGATCAGGTGCGCCGCCACCGACTGCCCGAGCGCCGCGCGCAATTCCTCGAGCCATCGTTCGCGTGCGATCGGCCGTGCGCCCGCCGCCTCGCCGGCCGCCACCTCGTCCTGCAGGTCGAAGAAGACGTGCGGCCGCTCCATGCCGCGTTCGCCGACCCACGCGCACGTGCCGGCGGGGAGCATCCGGATGCCGCGGTAGAGCGTGTGCGGCTCGGGGATGTTCCCCCATACGTAGAAACCCGCGCGCGCGGCCAGGTCACGCGTCCGGTCGACCGGACCGCCGCCCGCAAGGATGGCCTTCACCTGCGACGCGAACCGCACGGTGCCCTGATGGTCGGCCACGTAGAGCGGCTTGATCCCGAGCGGATCACGGGCCAGCAGCGCCTTGCGCTTGCGCGGGTCCCAGATGCAGAAGGCGAACATGCCGCGCAGCCTCGGCAGCATGTCCTCCCCGAACGCTGCGTAGGCCCGCAGCAGGACCTCGGTGTCGCTGTGCGACCGGAACCGGTGCCCGCGCGCCTCCAGGTCCCGCCGGATCTCCTGGAAGTTGTAGATCTCGCCGTTGAAGGCGATCGTGCATCCCGTCTCGGCGTCGTGCATCGGCTGCGCGCCGCCCTCGGAGAGGTCGATGATCGCGAGGCGCCGGTGCCCCAGTCCCACGGTGCCGTCCGTCGAGATCCAGGAACCGCAGCCGTCGGGACCGCGCGGGACCATTGCATCGCGCATGCGGTCGAGCTCGGCGGCGTCGACGCGCGGCGCGCTTGGCCCCAGGGCGATGATGCCGGCAATGCCGCACATGAGTTCGCGCAGGATAGGTCGCGGTCCGCGCGCCATGAGCCGTGCGTCGATCTCCTTCCGGGTCGTCCGCTTTGGGGTACACCTCTCC
>JBEITQ010000169.1:0-4714 GCA_040374835.1 Phycisphaeraceae bacterium
CGGCGACGGCGACGGCTTCGGGGCGAGCGTCGGCGACGGCAGCGCGCTCGACGGCACCGGCCCGGGCGGCGGCGCGCAGGGCACCGGCAAGGGCGCGCGCGCCTCGAACCGCACCAACCAGGCGCCGCGCGGCACCGCGACCGGCGCGGTGCCCGACCCGAACGCCGCCACCGGCGAGTCGCTCGTCGCCGGCACCGAGACCGAGCTCCCGAAGTTCGGCTTCACGCCGCCGACGCCCGACGAGGAGATCGTCGACACGCCCGTCGCGGCGTCGCCCGGCGAGCTCGACGGCTACGACGGCGAGGGCGCGGCCGGCAAGGGCGGCGCGTCGGGGCGTGCGCGCTTCATGGGGATCAACACGTCGGCGAAGGACATCGTCTACGTGCTGGACATGTCCGGCAGCATGGGCGAGGCCGACGGCCGCGCCGAGCGCCTGCGGCAGGAAGTCGGCAAGAGCCTGGCGTCGCTGCCCAAGGACGCGAGGTTCAGCATCATCATCTTCGGCCTGGCCTCGCCCGACACTCCGGACCGCCAGTACCTGGACACGCCCAACGGCAACCGGCGCGCGCCGAACGCGACCATCCTGCCGCCCGGCACGCTCGTCGAGGCGACGCCGGCCTCCAAGAGCGGCGCCACCACGTGGGTCGGCGGCAAGAACCCGATGGCCGGCACGTGGAGCCACGCGTGGGACTCGCTGCGCGCCGCGCTCGAGATGAAGCCCGAGGCGATCTTCCTGCTCTCCGACGGCGAGTTCGACATGTCCGACATGGAGGACGTGCTCACGACGATCGAGCGCTTCAACCCGGAACGGAAGACGCGCATCCACACCATCGCGTTCGCGTCCTCGGGCGGCGTGCCAGGGCTCGAGCGCATCGCCAGGGACTGGGGCGGCCTCTACCGCCACGTGCCGCTCAAGCCCTGAGCGCGCTCAGCGGTCGGGCCGCTCCGCCGGCTCGCGCCGCGCGCAGTCCATCGCCAGCACCAGGTTCATCAGGCCGCCGAGGGCGATGAAGAGCGTGCCGAATTCGTTGGCCGCGCCGAGTCCGCGCAGGCTGGAGACCGTCGCCTGCCCGGGCTGCGGACGGCCGAGGGCGTCGGTTGCGGGGGGCGTCGGCAGCAGCTCGCCCACCTTGCCGGTCTTCAGGAGGGCCCGGTTGGCCCAGTCGGCGCCGTAGGCGAGCGGCCCGTACATCGACTGCGCCACGAACCACGGGCCGTCCTCCTCGTGGTCGACCGCGTCGACGCCGCCGACGAAGAGTCCCGCGGCGAACATCAGGACGAGCGCCGTCATCGCAAGCATTCCGCGGCGGCGGTAGCCAAGCGACAGGTGGCCCGCGCCCGGAAAGAGGAACGCCAGGAGCGGCGCCTTCCATCCGGTGCGCGAGGCCGGGATCATGGCGACGAGCGCGATCACCGGTGCGCCGATCACGACGAGTCCGCCGATGCCGGCGGCGAGGATCGGCGACATGCCGGCGAGCACGGGGCGCTCACGGGGCAAGGCAGCCTTCGGCTCCGGCAGCCCCGCCGCCCACGCGATGCCCTCGGCCAGGTGCTGCCGGAAGAGCGGCTCCGCGAAGCTCTCCTTGGTGTGGCCGCCGGCCGTGTACCAGGAGCGCCCGCCCTCGAAGGGGCGGCACCAGCAGATCGGATGGTCGGCGCCCATGGCGGCCTTGCCGGGATCGAACGTCGTCTCGTCGAGCGTGGCCAGCACGTGCACGCCGCCCGCGCGCGGGTTCTCCCGGAAGGAGTACCACTCGTCGGTGCGGCGCCACTCCGCCGGCAGCATGCGGGTCGAGCGGTGCGTGCGGTCCTCGACGCGCACCACGGCCGGCTGCACGGGCGGGTGCGTCGCGAAGCGCCCGCCGACCAGGCGACCGAACCACTCCCATCCGTACTCGGTGTCGGTGGCGGCGTGGATCCCCGCGAAGCCGCCGCCCGCGCGGATGTAGGCCTCGAAGGCCTCCTCCTGCGGTCGGTCGAGCACGTCGCCGGTGGTCGAGAGGAACACCACCGCGCGGTAGCCGCGCAGGCGGTCGGCGGTAAAGGCCGCCGGGTCCTCGGTGGCCTCGACCTGCCAGCGCGCGGCGCCGATCTCCTTCAGGCAGGCGATGCCCTCGGGAATCGAGTCGTGGCGGAAGCCCGCCGTGCGCGAGAAGACCAGGATGCGCGGCAGCACGTCCGCGGAGGCGGCGGCGGGCACCGCGTCGGCACGGGCGACGTTCGCAGCGGCGAACATCGCGCAGGCGACGGCCATCGTGGCGAACCGCGTCACGCGCGACATCAGCATCGGCCGCATCGTAGCGATGGGGCTGCGCGCAGCCGGATCGCTACACTCGATGCATGAGCGCTCCCGAGCAAGGCCGACCCAATCCGGACCCGCCGCCGCCTGGCGACCAACGCTGGAACGAGGTGGTCGACCGGCGCACCGGCATCGACCGGCGCGACGTCTCCGGTCCCCCGTCGCCGACGAACCTTGAGCGACGCCGCGGCCCCGGCCGCCGCCTCACCGACTTCGTGAAGTCGGCCGAGGAAGGCGAGATGAACCGGGAGCAGTACCTGTTCCTGATGGCGATCGACGCCTTCAAGCGGGTCAACCGCAAGACCTTCCCCGCGTGGACCGACGTGCTGGAGATCATCCGCAAGCTCGGCTACCGCAAGACCATGCCGAGCGAGCTGAATCTCGGCGACCGCGCCAACGACTGGACCGAGCGCTCCGACGCGCCCAGCGGGGTCAACAAGCCCGCCGAGCGCCGCGAGGAGTGAGCCGCGCCCCGGAGGCGGCGGTCACTTCCTGAAGCCGGTCACTTCTTGAAGAAGTCCGCGTTGATCTGGATGTACTTGCGCCACTCCTCCGGGAGGTCTTCCTGGGGGTAGATGGCGTGCACGGGGCACTCGTCCACGCACAGCCCGCAGTCGATGCAGGTGTCCGGGTCGATGTAGAGCTGGGTTGCCTCCGCGTGCGACGACTCCCCCTTGCCGGGATGGATGCAGTCGACCGGGCAGACCTCGACGCAGGCCGCGTCCTTCGTACCGATGCAGGGTTCAGCGATGATGTGTGCCATTGCGCGGCGTGGAATGGTAGCGAGGAGCCCAAAAACCAACAGGGCCGGCGGTTGCCGGCCCTGCTGGTGTTGTCCGGTAGAGCAGACTTACTTGCTCTTCTTCTTCGAAGCCTTCTTGGCGGCCTTCTTGGCAGCCTTCTTCTTCTTCGCCATGGTGGTGGCTCCCTTTGTGTGTTACGCGAGGTGGTCGGAGGGATCAGGGGCCCGCGTAACTTGGCCCCTGAACGCACGTCATTAGTACCTTTATCGGCACAGGTCCGAAAGGGGGTTGAGGAGAAATTTCGCAACTTTTCTTCCCGCGCCCCTTGCGACCCGCACCCGTCGCGCTACGGACCCACCTTCAAAACGCATGCAACGCGCGAATTGCCCTGCAAAACACGGCCAATGCGAGCGCGCTGCGCCGACAATGCGCGCATGACCTCCGCCCCGCCGAACACGCCGCGACGCACCGAAGATTTTGCCGTCGGCACGCTCCGGATCGTGATCCACGGTGCCAGCGGACGCATGGGCGGACGCATCGCGGCCTGCGCCGAGGCGGACGCGGCATGCACCGTCGCGCAGCGGATCGATCGCGGGGACGCGCTTGCGGTGCGCGCGGGGGACGTCGATGCGGTCCTCGACTTCTCGAGCAGCGAGGGCGCATCATGCGCGGCGGACGTCGCCGAGGCACTCGGCTGCGCGCTCCTGGTGGGCACCACCGGCCTGGCGGACGGGGCACTCGCGGCCATCGACCGGGCCGCGCGGCGCATCCCCGTGATGGTCGCCCCGAACACCTCGCTCGGCGTCGCGGTGGCGCGACGCCTGGCGGCCGAGGCCGCGCGGCTGCTGCCCGGCTTCGACGTCGACATCCTCGAGACCCACCACGTGCGCAAGCTCGACGCACCGAGCGGCACCGCGCGCAGCCTGGCCGAGGCGGTGTCCCGCGGGCGCGGCGAGCCGCTCGACCCCGCGCGCATCCATTCCGTGCGCGCGGGCGACGTGGTCGGCGACCACGAAGTGGCATTTTCCGGCCCGGGCGAGCGCATTTGCGTGGTGCACCGGGCCACCAGCCGGGACCTCTTCGCGCTCGGGGCGATCCGCATGGCGCGGTGGCTGGCGACGCGGCCGGCCGGCCGACACGCGCCGGACGCGTGGTTCGACGACCTCGTGCGCGGGCACGGCTGATGCGCGTGCCCTGCTAGCCTCCGGCCGATGCCTGCCGAGACGCTTCGCTGGTTCACGCTGGGGTGCGGCGCGCAGCTGGCCGTCGAGCGGATGCCCTCGACGCGCAGCGCGGCGGCGGTGTGCCTGCTGCCGGTCGGAAGCTGCGGCGACCCCGAGGGCGACGCCGGCGAGGGCGAGTCGACGGTGCTCTCCGACATGCTGCTGCGCGGCGCCGACGGCATGTCGAGCCGTGCCTTCAGCGACGCGCTCGACGCGCTCGGTGCGCAGCGGCACTCGGCCGCCGGCGTCCATCACCTGACCCTCTCGCTGCTCACGATGGGCGACCGGATGCCGGAGGCGCTGCGGCTTGCGTCGCTCGCCGTGCGCCGGCCGAACCTCGACGCCGAGGCGCTCGAGCCGGTGCGGTCGCTCGCGCTCCAGTCGCTCGCCGGGCTGAAGGACGAGCCGCAGCACCTCTGCATGGTGAAGCTGCGGGAATTCGCCATGCC
>JBEITQ010000037.1:0-11504 GCA_040374835.1 Phycisphaeraceae bacterium
CCGTCCCCGCCGACAGGTCCGCGCCGGCGTCGCGCGTCGCGGAGGCCCGCGGCCGCCGTCCGGCGGCCAGCGCCCGCGCGAGGGTCGTCTTGCCGACCTGGCGCGCGCCATGCAGCAGCACCACGGGGGTGTCCCGAAGGGCTTCCTCGAGCTGCTGCTGCGCGCGGCGGGGGTGCACTGCCCGGCAAGGATAACGTCAGCTGGTGGAACATCCACCAGCAGGTGGTGGATTTTCCACCAGCATGGGCGGGGCGCCCCGCCGCGGAAATGAGGGACAGGGGTTCCTGGCACCTATTTCCAGGCGGGGGCGCGGCGGTCGGTGACGGTGCCGTCGGGGCCGAAGAAGACGCACCAGGCGCGTTCGTCGGCTTCGTTGGGCATCAGGGCGCCGGTGGCGAAGCTGGAGAGCGTGTCTCCGTACTGCCAGCGTTCGGCGACGACGGCGGTGCCGGTGGTGGCGGCCTGCAGGCGTTCTTCCTCGGAGTACTTGGGGCGGTGCCGGGAGGAGGGTTCGCCGAGGAGCTCGGTGACCTGCTCGCGGGTCATGCCGGTCTGCACGCGGTTCCAGTTGTTCTCGTAGCGCGGGGCGTCGCAGGCGAGCATCAGGGCGGAGGTCGCGATCGCCGCGAGGGTCGCGCGCACCGCGCGCCCACCGCCCCACCCCGCCCCGATCACGCGACCCCCAGGCGCCCGAGCGCCGCGGCGCAGTCGTCGGCAAGCGGACGGATGTCCACGCCGCTTCCCACCGCCTGGCGCATCCACAGGTCCGGCGTCAGCCGGCCGATCGAGCAGATGCGCTTCGTCTCTGCGGCCAGGTCTCGCCCGCGCAGGTGCGCGCGGATCTGGTGGCTGATCACGTGGCCCAGGGTGTAGTCCGCCAGGTAGAGCGGGTGCGCCACCATGTGCTGGTAGGCGGCCAAGATGCGCGCGTGGTCCGGGCCGAAGTCCTGCGCGTAGTGGCGGTCCCACACCTCGGCGGCGATCGCAAGCGTCGCGTCGCGCAGCGCTGCCGGCGTGGCCTTGGGGTTCGCGTAGATCCAGCGCCACATGCGCAGTTCCACCAGGCTCGGGCCCGCGATCTGCCGCGCGGCCAGCATGGTGGCCACGGCGTCGAGGTCCTGGGCACGCTGCGCGTCGGCGGCATCCTCGATGCCCAGGACGCGCTTGGCAAGCGACTGGTAGAGGAACGCGAACGCCTCGGTGCAGGCGGTATTCGGCACGTTCTGCAGCGCGGCGCGCGGCGCGCGGAAGGCGCTGTAGAGCTGCTCGAGGTTGTGCCCGAGCTCGTGCATGGCGGTGTCGAAGCCGTCCCAGCCGAGCTCGTCCTTCAGGCGGTTGGTGCGAAGCCACGCGCCGTAGCCATCGAGCATCGGGCGCATGGCGTGGCCGGATCCCTTGGCGATCTCGACCGAGATGCGCGTGCCGAGGAAGTCGGCATCCTCGGCGGGGAAGCCCAGTTCGCGCAGCACCTGGGGCAGCGCGCGCTGGAACGCGGCCTCGTCGGGGAAGCGCTTGCGCACCGCGGCGTTCAGTTCCGCGGCGGGCCGCGACTCGGCCACGTCGTCGAAGTAGATGTCGTGCGGCTCGGGCGAGCGGCCGAGCTTCGTGCGCAGGAACGCGGCCAGGCGCGCGCGCACCGGGTGGTCGAGCAGCTCGACCAGGAGGCGCTCCACGTCCTGCTCGGCGATCTCGCGCGCGAGGTCGAACTTGCGCGCGATGGCGCTCGGCGCCTCGGGGTAGTGCGGGTCGAAGCGCCGCGCGACCTCGGCATGGGCCAGGAGGTGGCGGTAGCGCTCGGGGCCCACGGTGTCGGCCGTCGCGACCGGCGCGCCGCCCACGGTGTTGCGCGCGGGGTCCCACGCGGCGCCGCCCGTGGTGCGCTCCATCACGGCGCGGGGGATGCTGCCGTCGATCGCGCGCGCCATCACCCACATGAGGGCATGCTGCTTGTCGAGGCCGTCGGGGTCGCCGTAGCCGGCCTTGATCTCCTCGCGCACCAGCCAGTGGGCGAGCAGCGCGCGGTCGGGCTCGAACCAGCGCTTGCCCTTCAGGTCGACCATCGTGCCCACCGGCACGTGGAAGCGCGAGACGAAGTTCTGGGCCTCGTGCCCGACGCGGCGCGCGTGGTCGGCGAGTTCCGCCGGGATGCGCGGCCCGAAGCGCTGCGCGACCCGCGCGGCGGCCCAGTCGTCGATCGACCAGCGGTCGCCCTCGGCGAGCATCCGCTTCAGGTCCGGCCGGTCGAAGTTGAGGAGCGCGATGAACGCGATCTTCTGCTTGTAGAGCTGGTCGCTCAGGTCGGGCGCGGGGTCGAACGCGGCGACCGCCTCGTCGAAGCCCGCGAGCTCGTCGCCCGCGAGGTCGTTCCAGCGCCGCAGCGCGCGGCGCATCTCGTAGAGGTGCCCCTCGATCTGGCGGACGGACTCCTCGAGCCGGTCGAGGAGCCGCGCGCGTGCGGCGGCATCGGCCGCGAAGTGCCGCGCGCAGAAGGCCGCGAACGCGGCATCGTCGCCGTCGGACGCCTGCCAGCGCGCGGCGCAGCGGGCCACGCCCTGCTCCACGGCGGCACGGACGTGCTCGCCGTGGGCCGCGACGACCGCGTCGACGGCCGTGCTCATTGCTTGGCCGCCGCGGCAGGCGCGGCCGGCGCCGGCGACTCCGCCGGGCAGCCGTCGCAGTCCTTCGCGCCCTTCGGGCGGACGGTCGCGAACAGGATGAGCGCCTGCTCCTTCTCGCGGCCGTACATCTTGAACGGCGCGTAGAGGAGCCCGGGCTTCGGGCCCGTGGGCACGACGTTCAGGATGATCGAGCGCAGCGTGCCGTCGCCCTTCTGGCCGACGAGGTCGATGCGCACGTCCGGCGAGCCGCTCTCCACGGCCAGGATGTCCTCGCCGGGGTCGTCCATCTCGACGGTGACCTGCCCCGTGCCGCCGAGGTCGATGCGGCCGGCGTTGACGCGGTACTCCTTCATGCGGAAGCCCGGCTGCGGCAGCGTGGCCTCGTTGCGCACCCACACGTCGAAGAGCGGGCAGTCCTCGCGGTCGGTCTCGACCACGAAGTAGGCCGGGAACGCGGGCTGCCACGTGTCGAGGTCGAAGCGCACGAGGTACGTGTTGCGCGCCGCGTCGCCCGGCGCGTAGCCGATGTACTCGGGCACGCGGCCCGAGATGGCGCAGATGCGGAAGGGCTTCTTGTCGATGCTCTCGATCACGAAGCGGCCCTGGCGCGGCTTGCCCGAGACGGCGTTGATGATCGGGGGCACGGCGCGGATGGCGCGCGCGGTCTCGCCGCGCAGGACGAGTTCGAGCGGCTGCGAGTAGCCCTCGACCGCGACGCGGATGCTGGCGCGGTGGGTCTGGGGCATCGAGACGCCCTCGAGCACGGCCTCGAGCGAGGCGGTCTGCCCCGGCGCGAGCACCGAGCCGGCGAGGGCCGACGTGGTGGTGCACTTGCAGCTCGGGGTGACGGCCACGATCTTGAGGGGCTGGCCGGAGGAGTTCGTGAGCTTGAAGGCGCCCTTCCCGCCGGCCTTCGGGGCCATGAACCCAAGGTCCAGGATCGGGGGGTCGACCGTGATCGGGGGCAGGCCAAGCTGGGTGCCAGGGGGGAGGGCCACGGCGGGGGCCTGCATGCCGGCGGGGGTGGCGGGCACCCCGGGGGCGGGGGCGACCGGGGCCACGGCGGGGGCGGGGGCCTGGCCCAGCGCGACCGCGACCGGGGCGAGGAGCAGGATTCCGGCGACGCGCGTGAAATTCGTGACCATGGAGAACGAGTGTACGAACCCCATTCCTGCGCGGCTGCGCGGCTTTGGGGGTGTTTCTCGGACCGCGCAGACCGACCGCCGGCCGTTTCTCAAAATGTGTTCCTTCACATGATGCGATCCGGGGCTACTTTCCGCTTGTCACAGTGAGGAGAAAGGAATGGCCGAGTGAGACCGGCCCCCCCGACTCCAACAGATCACTGAGGGACCTTGGACGAGCGCCTCGCGCCTCCAACGCCCCTCACGCGCCGAACCGGCGCGCTCACGAGCCCTTTTCCCTCCCTCCGCCCCCAGGTCCTAACCGGCCTTGGGGGTTTTTATTTGGCAGATGGTCGTGCGCCGGGGCACGGCTATCCTGCCCGGCCTTTCCTCAACTGACCCCTTACGAGGCCGACCGTGAAGTCCACCGACCTGCGCCCGAACATGGGCATCAAGCTCGACAGCCGCCTGTACCTGATCACCCGGGTCGAGCACCGCACCCCCGGCAACCTGCGCGCCTTCGTGCAGGTGACGATCCGCGACCTGAACAGCGGCTCGATCATCGAGAAGCGCCTGCGCTCGGGCGAGGAAGTGGAGCAGGTCGACCTCGACCGCCGGCCCATGGAGTACCTGTACGAGCAGGGCGCCAAGCACATCTTCATGGACCTCGAGTCCTACGAGCAGGTGGAGCTCTCGAAGGAATTCGTCGGCGACCTGCCCCTCTACGTGCTGCCGAACAACCAGGTGGTGGTGCTCTGGTGCGACGGCAAGCCGATCTCGGTGGAACTGCCGATGACCGTGGTGCTCACGGTGACCGACACCCCGCCCGGCATCAAGGGCGCCACCGCGACCAACCAGCTCAAGGAAGCGACCTGCGAGACCGGGCTCAAGACCCGCGTCCCGCCCTTCATCACCACGGGCGAGAAGATCGTCGTGGGGACGGAAGACGGCGCGTACCGCGAGCGGGCGTGAGCCGGGACGCGCTCAGCGCGTCGCCGCCTCCACCACCCGGTCGACCGTGAACCCGAAGTGCGCGATCACCTTCGGCGCGGGGCCGCTCTCGCCGAACGTGCGCATGGCGATCACCGTGCCGTCGAGGCCGACGTAGTCGCCCCACCCGAGGGCGCTTCCCATCTCGACCGCCACGCGCCGGCGCACCGCGGGCGGCAGCACGGCGTCTCGGTACTCCTTCGGCTGCTGGTCGAAGGCCAGCGTGCACGGCATGCTCACGACGCGGGCGCGCACGCCCTGCGCGGCGAGCTTCGCGTGCGCCTCGACGCAGAGCGCCACCTCGCTGCCGGAGGCCATCAGGATCACCTGCGGCGCCCCGCCCTCGGCGTCGAGCAGCACGTAGCCGCCGCGGCGCGCGCCCTCGGCCGGCGCGCAGCGCGTGCGGTCGAAGGTCGGGACGTTCTGGCGCGTGAGGGCCATCACGCTCGGCGTGGAGCGCGTCGTCATGGCCCAGCGGTAGGCCTCGGCGGACTCGTTGCCGTCGGCCGGGCGCCACACGGCCAGGTTCGGCACCGCGCGCAGGCTGGCCAGCTGCTCGACGGGCTGGTGCGTGGGGCCGTCCTCGCCGACGCCGATCGAGTCATGGGTCATCACCCACAGGCTCGGCAGCTTCATGAACGCGCTCAGCCGGATGGGCGTGCGCATGTAGTCGGTGAAGATGAGGAACCCGGCGCCGAAGGCGCGCAGGCCCGAGAGCGTCATGCCGTTCACCATCGCGCCCATGGCGTGCTCGCGGATGCCGAAGTGCATGTTGCGGCCGCCGTAGCTGCCGCCGAACTGCGGCGCGCCGAACGTGCCCGCGCCCTTGAGCATGGTCTTGTTGCTCGGGGAGAGGTCGGCGCTGCCGCCCACCATCCACGGCACGCGCTCCATGATCGAGTTGAGCACCGCGCCGCCGCTCGAGCGCGTGGCCTCGCCCTTCGGGTCGGCCTTGAACGCGGGGATGCCCGCGTCCCAGCCCGCGGGCAGCTCGCCGCGCCACATGGTCTCGAGCTCGCGCGCCAGTTCCGGGTGCGCCGCGCGGTAGCGGGTCCACGTCTCCTGCCACGTGGCGTGCGCCGCCTTGCCGCGCGCGCCCACGCCCTCGGCGAAGCGCTCGCGCACGCCGTCGGGCACCAGGAACTTCGCGTCCTGCGGCCAGCCGTAGACGGCCTTGGTGCGCTGCACCTCGTGCTCGCCGAGCGGCTCGCCGTGGGCCTTCGCCTTGTCCTGCACCTCGGGCGAACCCCATCCGATGTGGCTTGCCACCACGATGATGGTCGGGCGGTCGGTGCATCCGCGCGCGACCGCGAACTTCTCGCGCAGCGCGGCCAGGTCGTTGGCGTCGCGCACGTGCTGCACGTTCCAGCCGTAGCCGTGGAAGCGGGCGTCCACGTAGTCCGAGCACGAGAGGTCGGTGCTGCCGTCGATGGTGATCGAGTTGCTGTCGAAGATCCAGCAGAGGTTGCCGAGCTTCAGGTGCCCGGCGGCGCTGGCCGCCTCGTGCGAGATGCCCTCCATCAGGCAGCCGTCGCCGCAGATGGCCCACACGTGGTGGTCAAAGAGCGTGAAGCCGGGCTTGTTGTAGCGCTCGGCGAGGAACTTGCCCGCGATCGCCATGCCCACGGAGTTGCCGAGGCCCTGCCCCAGCGGCCCGGTGGTGGTCTCGACGCCCGGCGTGATGCCGAACTCGGGGTGGCCGGGGCAGCGCGAGCCCGGCTGGCGGAACGCGCGGATGTCGTCCATCGAGACGGCCAGGCGCCCCGCGGGCGAGCCGTCGGCGCGCGTCTCCTGCACGCCGGACAGGTGCAGCAGGCCGTAGAGCAGCATGCACGCGTGGCCGTTGGAGAGGACGAATCGGTCGCGGTTGGGCCAGTGCGGCGCGGCGGGGTCGTAGACCAGCGCGTCCTGCCAGAGCGCGTAGCCCACGGGCGCCAGGCCCATCGGCGCGCCCGGGTGGCCGCTGTTGGCCGCCTGCACCGCGTCCATCGCGAGCGTGCGCAGCGTGTTGATGGCCAGGCGGTCGATGACCGGCGTGCCCTCGGGGGTTCCGGCGTTCGGGTGCTGCATCGAGGCGGCGGCGGTCGGCGTGGCGCTGGTCGCGGCGGTCATTCCGCGAAGGCTACCGCGGCCGAGGCGCGTCGAGCCCGGCCGCGCGCAGGGCGCGCGTGCCGATCTGCTGCATGATCCACAGGGCGACGGCAAGCAGCGCGACGCCCACGATCACCGCGACGGTGCCCTGCTGCTTCATGAGTTCGGCGAGGTCGCGCGCGCCCGTGGCCGCGCCCTGCGCGCCCACCCACGCCGCCACCGCGGTGCGCGGCAGCATGCCCGCCGTCGAGCCGATCATCATGGGCCAGAAGCGGACGCCGGTCGCCGCGAACACCAGGTTCGTGAACGCGAAGGGGCAGTTGGGGGGGAAGCGGATGAGCGCCACCAGGCCGCACGTGCGCTCGGGGCTTGCCTCGACCAGCGCGCGGCGCACCACGCCCCAGCGCGGGTGGTCGTCGATCATGCTGCGCACCGCGTCGCCGGTGACCGCGCGCGAGACGCTCCAGCCGATGAACGTGCCGCCGAGGTAGCCGGCCACCGACACCGGAAGCCCCACCGCCATGCCGAACACCCATCCCATGAGGACCGCCTGCGCGTAGGTGGGCAGCAGCCCCAGGCCCGCGGTCACCGCGAAGCCGATCGCGCCGATCGCCACGCCCTCGGGGCCGTGGCCGCGGAGCCAGTCGCTCACCTCGCCGAGGTAGGCGAAGAGGATGATGCTGATCCCGAGCGGCAGCGTGAACCACGCCACCGCGAGGATGGCGGACCCGACGACGCGGGCCCCGCGCCCGGGACGCGGGGCCGGCAGTTCCTGCATCGACATCACGGGGGCGAGAGCTCGCCGGCGGGCGGCGGCTCGGGCTTGTGGCCGGGGGCCTTCGAGTCGCCGGCCGAGCCGGCCGCGGCGCCGCCGATCGGGTCGCCGGGCGCCGGCAGCACCGGGCCCATCTCCACGAGGCGCATGCGCACCTGCCCGAAGAAGCGGTCGGCCTCGCGCCAGAAGTGCGCGGGGACGCGCCAGTCCGGCGAGGTGAGCGTGACCGTGGTCGGGCGCTCGCTGCTCACCGTGGCGTAGAGGCGCCACTGCCGCTCCTCGAGCCGGGCGCGCGGGCCGACCCCGTCGGTCGAGCGGCGCAGGTCGCGCGAGATGCTGACGCGGCTGTCGGGCTCGGAGACGCTGACCTCGTTCGAGACCACGATCCAGTCGGAATAGCGCGGCTCGCGGCAGGCCTGCACCACGGCCTGCCACACCTCGCCGCGCGGGCGGTCGTCGAACTCGCACTTCTGCGAGTGTCCGCATCCGGCGAGGGCGGCCACGGCGAGCGCCATCGCCGCCAGCATGGCGCGCGCGGACCGGGTCTCAGGCATCGGGAAGCTCGGCATTGACATGGACCTTCTGCACGTCGTCGTGCTCCTCGAGCGCCGACACCAGCTTGGCCACGCGTGCCGCGGTGTCCGGGTCGAGGTCGACCGTGGTGAGCGGAATGTACGCGAGTTCCGCCCCCTCGAAGGCGATGCCGGCGCTTTCGAGCGCGTCGCGCACCTTGGCGAGGTCGCCCGGCGCCGAGAGCACCTGCCACCCTTCCTCGCCGCCGATCACGTCGTCGGCGCCGGCGGCAAGCACCACGTCGAAGAGCCGCTCCTCCGTGAGGCCCGCGGCCGTGGGCACCAGCACCCGCCCGCGGTGCTGGAACGTGAACGCGACGCTGCCCGAGACGCCCAGGTTGCCGCCGTTCTTGTCGAAGATGGCGCGGACCTCGGGGGCGGTCTTCTGGAAGTTCCCGACCAGCGCCTCGACCATCACGGCCACGCCGCCCGGCGCGTAGCCCTCGTAGGTCATGGCCTCGAACTGCGTCTCGGACTGGTCGGCGCCGGCGCCCTTCTTGACCGCCTTCTCGATGGTGTCGCGCGGCATGTTGGCCGCCTTGCCGTCGTCGATCGCCAGGCGCAGCACCGCGTTGAACTTCGGGTCGGCGCCGCCGGCGCGCGCGGCCACGATGATGGCGCGCGCGAGCTTCGACCAGATCTTCCCGCGCTTGGCGTCGACGGCGGCCTTGCGGTGCTTGATGTTCTTCCAGGCGCTGTGTCCTGCCATGGTCCTCGACTGCTCCGACTTCGTTCAGGGTGACTGCTTCGCCGCGCCCGGCGAGGGCGCGACCTCCGGCCGCGCGCCGCGCGCGACGGCCTCGAGCTTGGCCCGCGCGCGCGCCGCGATCGCGCCGTCGTGGGTCTCGTGATACCGCACCGCGTCGATCGACGCCAGCCCCACCCGGGCGAGGAACAGCCGCCGCAGCACCTCGATGTTCTGTTCCCGGTCGAGGCCCGCCTCGGCCAGGCGCACGGCTTCCTGCCACGCGGTGCGTGCGCCGTCGGCGTCCCCGGCGCACCAGCGCGCGTCGCCGAGGTGGTCATGGACCTCGGCGCCGGCCGCACCGGGGGACTTCTCGATCGCGCGGGAGATGAGCGTGACCGCGCCCGGGCCGTCGGGGCCGTCGGCGAAGCGCCCCTGCGCGTAGCGGAGCCACCCCAGCGTGTCGAGGGAGGTGTGCTCGTCGGGCTTCAGCTCGACGGCGCGCTCGATGAGCGAGGCGGTGCGTTCGCCGATCTCGCCGCGCGCCAGGCGCGCCCATCCCAGGTTGTTGAGGAGCACGGTGCTGTCGGGCTCGACCGCAAGGCCGGCCTCCAGGATGCGCTCGCTGCCGGCCGCATCGCCGAGGAGCTCGAAGATCCCCGCCACCGCGACGAAGTCGCTCGCGTCGCCGTCGGCCTCGCCGAAGGCGCGGTGCCC
Organism: Phycisphaeraceae bacterium; assembly: GCA_040374835.1. Taxonomy (GTDB): domain Bacteria; phylum Planctomycetota; class Phycisphaerae; order Phycisphaerales; family SM1A02; genus UBA966. The sequence goes on from JBEITQ010000037.1 coordinate 9,570, forward strand.
GGCGCTCCGAAGCTGCGCGGCAAGCGACATGGCCGCATCCGCGCGACCGCCGACCGCGCCGTCGCAGGCGACCGCGGCACGCGCCAGCAGGCTGAGCTCCTGCTCGGAGAGGCCGGATGGATCCTCGAGCCGCGCGCGGAGGAACTCGGCCGCGGCGCGCGGCGCACCCTGCGCGAAGAGGAAGTCCGCGGCGGCACGCCAGCGCTCGGCCGGCAGCCGAAGCGCATCCTGGTCGGCGGCCTCGGAGGCGATGGTCCGCACCGCGCGGTCGGCCTGCGCGGGCGTGATGCCCGGCTCGGTGGCCGCACCGACGCACTCGAAGGCATAGAACTCGAGCGACTCGTCGGGGTCGGTGAGCACCGCGTCGCGCGCCACGTCGCGCAGGATGGTGCTGCGGGCAGGAAGCGCGGCAGGCAGCCGCCGCGCGAGGTCGAGCGCCGTGGCGCGCATCGAGCTTGGGGGCGGGAAGGCGCTCTCGGCGAAGCGCGCGAGGGCGTCGGCGGCGCCCGGCGGGTTCCCCGACTGCAGCTCGACCGCCGCTTCCTCGAGCGAGCGGCGCGGACCGGCGGGAAGCGAGGCCACGCGCTGGCGTGCGGCGGCCAGTGCCTCGGCGGTGCGGCCGGCCGCGCGCAGGAGTTCCTCGCGGCCAGGCAGGAGCAGGGTGTCGTCGGGGTCGGCGGCGAGGCGCTCGTCGACGCGTGCCAGCGCCTCCGCGGCGGCGCCGCCGGCGATGGCGGCACGCACGTACGCACGCCAGGCGAGCGGGTCGTTCGGGTGGCGCGCGAGCTCGCCGTCCACCCAGTCGGACGTGGCGCGCGGGCCGTCCGTGCGCGGCAGGATGCGCAGGAGGAGGTCGATCGCGCCCGCGTCGAAGGGCGCCGTCGCGCGCGCCATCATCAGCTCGCCGACCGCCGCCTGCGGATTGCCCATCGAGAGCGCGGCCTCCGCGCGCCCGCGCGGCGACCCTTCGGGCGCACGGCCGTCGACCGTGGCGCGCGCCTCGGCGAGCGAGGTGCGCGCGACGAGCCCCGCGTCACCCGCGGGAAGCCCGCGCAGTTCCGCGCGGGCGATCGACTGCTGCGCCTCGATGGCCGCGCCGGTGTCTGCATACGCGCGCGCGAGCGACGCATGCCATGCGCCCGACATCTCGAGCGCTCCCGGCGCATCGGCCGCGGCGCGCGCGACGAGCGACGGGTCGCCCGCGGCGACGGCCGCAAGCAGCATGGCCTCGAGCGCGGCCCGCTGCACGGCCGGCTGCGTGGCGGCGTCGAGCGCATCCTCGGCGCGGCGCCAGGCATCGCCGGACCCGTTGCAGGCGGCCATCACGCCCGCGGAGAGCGGCGCACGGAACGGCGAGTCGCCCAGCGCATCCACCTGCGCGCGCAAGATGCGCAGGTCGCGCGCGGAGGCGACGAGCGAGCGGCAGACGTCACGCAGCGCATCGGGCCGCGCCTGCACGATGGCCAGCGCACGGGCCGCGGCGCGGTCGCCGGCCGCGGCGAAGGCGGTGGCGAGCGACGTGGGGTCAAGCGCACCGGCATCGACCGCGTCGTCGATCGCCTGGCGTCCGCCCTCGGCGTCGCCCGCGGCGACCAGGAGGCGCGCGATGCGCGCGCGGCGCTCGGCGGGTGCGGGAAGTTCGCCGAATCGCCCGGGGCCCGCGGAGTAGGCGGCCATCGCAAGCGACTCGGCCGACGGCCGGTCGCCGCCCAAGGCACCGAGCAGCCATTCGACGAGCACCGTGAGTTCCTCGTCGCGCCACGGGGCCTCGGCAAGCAGCGCCCCCACGGTGCGGCGCGCGCCGGCATCGTCGCCGGAAAGAAGCTGTCCGTACGCAAGCAGCGCCACCGTGCCCGCATCCGGCACCAGCGCGGCGCTCAACGACAGGAGGTCGAGCGCCTCGTCCACCCGGCGCACGCGGAAGGCCGCCTCGCC
>JBEITQ010000087.1:0-7654 GCA_040374835.1 Phycisphaeraceae bacterium
GCCGCCGCCGCATGGCGACCGACCCCCGCCGCATGCCGACCGGCCGCCCCCGCCGGGCATGCATCCGGCCGGCGGACCTCCCGGCCCGCGCGGCGCGCGCCGGCCGGAGCCCCGTTCGATCGTGGTGGAGCGCATCGCGCTGCCCGCGGGCGGGCTGCCCGAGGGCTGGTTCGCGCCGCCGGCGGTCACACGTCCAGGTTCTTGACCTCGAGGGCGTGCTTCTCGATGTAGCTGCGTCGCTGCTCGACGTTCTCGCCCATCAGGATCGAGAACAGCGCGTCGGCCTCGCTCGCGGCGTCCCAGGTCACCCGCAGCAGCGTGCGCTTGGCGGGATCCATCGTGGTCTCCCAGAGCTGCGAGGCGTCCATCTCGCCCAGGCCCTTGAAGCGCTTGATCTCGATGCCGCGCCGGCCCACCTCGTGCAGCGTGCGCAGGATGCTGGGCACGTTCGCCGCCTCGACGAACTGCTCCGAGCCGTCCTTCTCGCTGCGCACGCGCCAGGCGTACTTGGTGGCGAGCTTCTCGCCGGTGACGCTCTCCTCCTGGACCAGCGTCCAGTCGTCGATGCTGACGGCGTGCGTGGCGAGCTGCTGGAAGAGCCGCTCGAGCTCCTTGTTCTCGTGCAGGACGCGCAGCTGCGCCGGGCGCGTCGCCGGGGCGTTCGGCGCCGCCGGCGCGGCCTGCGCCTCCGCCGGCCGCGCGTCGCCGAGCTCGAGGCCGTGCTTGGCCATGTAGGCCGCCGCGTCCTGCTCGGAGAAGAAGAGCGCGTCGCCGCCGGCCCAGGCCAGCTGCCAGCCGGGAAGGTGGCCGTGGCCCGAGGGGTCGTCCTTGCGCGCGGCCAGGAGCCGCGGGAACGGGATGCCGCGGCGCTGCGAGACGGTCACCAGCTCCTCGAGCCGGTTCAGGATCCGGATCAGGGTGCGCACGCGGTCCGCCGGCACCTCGTGCGCGACGCTTCCGTCGTCGGCGCGCACCACGAGCGAGCAGGTGCGCAGGGCCATCTCGACGAGCGCGTCGCCCATCTCGCGGTCGTTGAGCACGTACTCGGCCTGCTTGCCGCGCACCACCTGGTAGAGGGGCGGCTGCGCGATGAAGACGTGGCCGCGCCGGACCAGCTCGGGCATCTGCCGGAAGAAGAACGTCAGCAGCAGCGTCCGGATGTGGCTGCCGTCGACGTCGGCGTCGGTCATGATCACGATGCGGCCGTAGCGCAGCTTGGCGACGTCGAAGTCCTCGCCGATCCCGCACTGCAGCGCCTGGATCAGGATGCGGATCTCCTCGAACCCGAGCACCTTGTCCAGGCGCGCGCGCTCGACGTTGAGCAGCTTGCCGCGCAGCGGCAGGATGGCCTGGTGGACGTGGTCGCGCCCGCCCTTGGCGCTGCCGCCTGCGCTGTCGCCCTCGACGATGAACATCTCGGTGCGCGCGACGTCGTTGGAGGAGCAGTCGGCCAGCTTGTGCGGCATGCCGCCCGAGTCGAGGGCGCCCTTGCGCTTGATGAGCTCGCGTGCCTTCCGCGCGGCCTCGCGCGCCTCGGCGGCAAGGCGCGCGCGGTTGCAGATGTTGCGCGCGTCGGAGGGGTGCTCCTCGAGCCACGCGCCGAGCAGCTCGTTCAGCGCGCCGCTCACGAAGGGCGTGACCTCGGGGTTGAGGAGCTTCTCCTTCGTCTGGTTGTTGAAGGTCGGGTTCTTCAGCTTGACGCTGACGATGGCCGCCAGGCCCTCGCGCAGGTCCTCGCCGGTCACCTGGTCCTTGCCGTCCTTGAAGATCCCGTTGCGGCGCGCGTAGCCGTTGATGGCCACGGTGAGCGCCTGCTTGAAGGCGGTGACGTGCGTGCCGCCGTCGCGGTTGGGGATGTTGTTCCCGAACGCGAGCAGCGTCTCGTTCATCGCGTCCGTGTACTGCATCGCGATGTCGGCGCGCATGCCGCTGGCGGCGTCCTCGCGCGTCACGGCGATCACGGGGCTCTGCACGCTCTTGGACGCGTTGAGGTGGCGCACGTATCCCGCGAGCCCGTCGGCCGCATGGAACGTCACCTCGCGGATCTGGCCCTCGGCGTCGACGCGCTCGTCGCGCAGGACGATCCGCACGCCCGGGTTCAGGAAGCTCAGCTCGCGCAGGCGGTGCTCGAGGCGCTCGAACTGGAAGGTGGTGTCGGCGAAGATCTCGTGGTCGGGCTTGAAGCTGATGCGCGTGCCGGTGCGTCCGCCCGACTGGCGCTCGGCCACCACGTGCAGCGGCTCGGTGACGTCGCCGCGCGAGAAGGCGATCTTCCACGTCTTCGCGCCCTTGTCGACCTCGACCTCGGTCCACTCGCTGAGGGCGTTCACGCACTTGATGCCGACGCCGTGCAGGCCGCCGGACACCTTGTAGGCGTTGCCGTCGAACTTGCCGCCGGCGTGCACCTCCGTGAGGATGACCTCGACCGCCGGGCGCCCGTTGATGGCGGGGTTCTCGTGCTTCATCGGGTCGACGGGCATGCCGCGGCCGTCGTCGTTCACGGTGCAGCTGCCGTCGACGCCGATCGTGACCAGCACCTCGGTGGCGTAGCCGGCCATGACCTCGTCGATCGCGTTGTCGACGCACTCGTAGACGAGGTGGTGCAGGCCCTCGGGACCGGCGCCGCCGACGTACATGCCGGGGCGCTTGCGGATCGCCTCGAGGCCCTCGAGCACCTGGATGGTGGACGAGGTGTATTCGTCCGCCGTGGGGGCCCCGTTCTGGGACGCTCCGGCGGGCTGCGTGGTGGGGGTCGATTCGGCCATTCTGGGGACGTGGAAGTGTATCCGAACCCCCGCGTTCCCCGGTCCGTTCGCCGCCATTTCGCGCCCGCGGCGGACGCGTCGAACGCCCCGTAAACTGCAGCCTTTCCGGAGCATGCGCCGATCCACGGAAGGAGCGGCGACCCCGCCTCGGCGCCAGTGCGTACGAGGTGCATCGAAGGCCCGCACGGACGCCGATGAACGCCCCCCGCGACGAACCCCTCCCGGAACTCGGACCGCGCCTCGGCGCGGCGATGGCGCGGCGGTCGTTTGTCTTCTTCGGGGCGCTCTTTGTGGCCGGCTGCGCCTCGAGCTCCGGCCCCGCCCGGATGGCCTCCGGCCGCCTGCCCGGCGTCGACTGGCCCGACATCCCCGAGCCCGAACCCGAGATGCCCCAGGGCGCGATCTGCACGCCCCCGCAGGTGGGCGCGAAGACCGGGGTCGCCAAGGTGCCCGAGGTGTGCATGCCCGGCCCGGTGCCGTTCGCGCGCCCGCGGTCGTCGTGGGCTCGCGGCGGGGCGCTCGCCGGTGGCATGGATCCCATGCTGAAGCCCCGCTACATCACGGTCCACCACGACGGCATGACGCCGTTCTGGGGCAAGACCGAGACCGAGGCGAAGGCACGCATCGAGCTGATCCGAAACGGCCACCGCGGCAAGGGCTGGGCCGACATCGGCTACCACTACGTGGTCGACCGCAATGGCACGGTGTGGCAGGGCCGCGACCTCACGCGATGGCAGGGTGCCCACGTGAAGGAGCGCAACGAGCACAACATCGGCGTGGTGTGCCTCGGGAACTTCGTGGTGCAGTCGCCGTCGGAGGCGCAGGTCGAGTCGCTCAACCGCACCATCGCCCAGCTGCGCGCCCACTACCGGATCTCGAGCGGCGCCGTGCTCACGCACCGTGAGTGGCCGGGTGCGCAGACCGCGTGCCCGGGCGACCGCCTGCAGGCGAAGGTGCGCGTGCTGCGCAAGTCCGGCTTCAAGTCGGCCGCCGTGGCGTGATCGCCCCTGGCACCGAGGGTCCGCCGGAGTCGCCGTACGGGCCGGGGGCCATCGCGTTCACGATCGTCGGAATGCTGGTGGTCGCGTACCTCGCATGGCGGCTGGTGCAGCGCCAGGAGCGGGGCGACGCCGACCTCGAGGCCAAGCTGCGCGCCGATGACGAGCGCGCGGCACGGGGGCGCCGGGAAGAGTCCCAATGAAAGAAACGCCCGTCGAGCGTGAGCTCGACGGGCGCTTGATACTCCCTTGAGAGAGGGAGGAGGGAAAGGCTCGTTGAACCCCCGGGTTCCACACGTATGAACGCAAAACAGGGTAGCGAACCATCATGCATTTGTGCGAATGCGTCGAAAAATCCTGCGAGCAGGGACGGCTCCCTGGCTGTGGCAATAACAGTGGCACCCAGTCACTCGTTTTGAGGTGCTGTCAGGCCGTCCACGCGCCGAGCAGGCGGCCGAGGTCGTCCGCATCGACCATGCCGTTGCGGTCGAGGTCGGCGCTGCATGGCGGGGACGACGGGCACGGCCCCCACGCGCCGAGCATGATCCCCAGGTCGTCGCCGTTCACGGAACCGTCCCCGTTGAGGTCCGGGTTCGCCGGCGGCAGGCCCGGGGTGCCCTCGACGACGAGCGTCAGCGCCGCGCCGTTTCCCCCCGCCTGCCACCCCTCGTCGGTCGCCGTGCGCAGGCCGATCGAGCTCCACGCGTTCCCGAAGGCGGCGAAGTTCCACACCGGCGAGAACCCCCCGGGCTCGTCGCTCTGCGCCACCACCCAGTAGCGCACGCCGGCGCGCAGCGCGAGTCCGCCGCCGCCCGTGACCGAGTGCTGCACCGGGTTCCAGCCGGCGGCCTGGCAGCCGATGTCCCACTGCGCCAGCACCTGCGTGCCGGGAATGCTGGTGCCGCCTGCATGGGTGCCGTCGGCGCGCAGCGTGATGCGCATCGGCGCGCCCGGCGAGTCGTCGTCGTTCATGAACCACAGCCGGATCGCGGACAGCGTGTAGTCGGCGCCCGGCACGAAGCGCGCGCCGACGATCTGGCTGCTCGAGACGGTGGGACCCCACAGCCCGAAGAAGCCGCCGAACGGGCCCTGGGTCTGGTAGACGACGTCGGCCGCGGCGGGCCACGCGACCGAAGCGGCGAGGATTGCCGGGAACGAACGGGAAGGCAGCACGGCCGGAGGCTACGTGGCGATGCCGTGGAATCCAAGGGCCGCTCCGTAGACTCCGCCCGTGCTCCCAGACCTGCAGTACGCGGCCATCCGCTTCGAGAGCTTCGTGTCGGAGGTGCTGCTGCCGGCGGCGTTCACGGCCCGGGTGCCGCTCGCGGTGTCCGCGTGGCAGACGCCCGACCGCGTGGCGCCCGGGCACGCCGCGACGCAGCCGTTCCGCCCCGTCGAGCTCGGGTGGCGCTGGGGCCCCGCGTGGAGCACGGCGTGGTTCCGGCTGCGCGGCGAGGTGCCGGCGTCGCTCGCCGGCCGGCGGGTGGCGCTCCGCTTCTCGCCGGGGACGGAGGCGCTCCTCTGGCGCGGCGGCGTGCCGTTCCACGGCTTCGATCCCTACCGCGACCTGGCGTTCCTCTGGGACCGTGCACCGGCGGGCGAGGCGGTCGACCTGCTGGTCGAGGCCGCGTGCAACCTGCCGCTCGGCATCAGCACGTTCTGGTGGGAAAGCGCCGAGCACCACGCGCGCTGGCGCGAGGCGAATCCCGGCCGGCTCGAGAGCGCCGAGCTCGTGGCCGTCGACGAGGCCACGTGGCGCTTCGCGCAGGGCTTCGACACGGCGCGCAAGCTGCTGGCGGCGCTTCCCGCGCACGAGGCACGCGCCCACGAGCTGGACCGCGGGCTGCGGGCGCTGATGGCGCGGCTTCCGGTGAAGGGTGCCCCGGGCGCGATGCATGCGGCGTGCACGTCGCTCTTCCCGGAGCTGGCGGCGCTCCTGATGGGACGCGGGCCGACGACGCCCGTGACCTGCAATGCCGTCGGGCACGCGCACATCGACACCGCCTGGCTCTGGCCGATCGCCGAGACCAGGCGCAAGTGCCTCCGCACGTTCGCGAACGTGCTGCGGCTCCAGGAGCGTCACCCGCACTTCCACTTCCTCTGCAGCCAGGCGCAGCAGTACGCGTGGGTCGAGGAGTCGTCGCCCGAGCTCTTCGCCGAGATCGCCGCGCGCGTCGAGGAGGGGCGGTGGGAGGCCGCGGGCGCGATGTGGGTGGAGCCCGACTGCACGTGCCCCTCGGGCGAGAGCTTCGTGCGCCAGATCCTGCACGGGTGCGCCTACTGGCGGTCCCGCTTCGGGGCCGCGGCGCCGCAGCGCTTCCTCTACCTGCCGGACACGTTCGGGTTCCCCGCATGCCTGCCGCAGGTCATGGCGCAGGCGGGCATCGACACCTTCATCACCAACAAGATGAGCTGGTGCGAGTCGAACCGGTTCCCCAACGTCACGTTCCTGTGGCGCGGGCTCGACGGCACCGAGGTGCTCTCGCACCTGACGCCCGGGCACAATTACAACAGCGCGATCGAGCCGAAGGAGTTCATGCACGGCGTGCAGGTGCTCGTCGACCTCGACGGAGCGCGCGTGCCCGCGTACCTGCAGCCCTACGGCTTCGGCGACGGCGGCGGCGGCCCGACCCCCGAGCAGGTGGAGCGCGCGAACATCGGCGCACGGTGCGAGGGATTGCCCCGCGTCGAGCAGAAGCCGGTGCGCGACTTCTGCGAGGACCTGCACGAGGCGCGGCGCGCCATGCGCCGCGCGGGCCAGGACCTGCGGGTCTGGGACGGCGAGCTGTACCTGGAGCTCCACCGCGGCACCTACACCAGCCAGGCGTGGATCAAGGAGGCGAACCGCCGCTGCGAGGGTTTGCTGCGCCTCGCGGAGATGCTGGCCTGCATGCGTGCCGGCGCCGAGGCCGACGCGGGCATCGCCGCCGAGGCGCGCGCCGCGCTCGACGCGCCGTGGAAGGCGCTCCTCCTCAACCAGTTCCACGACATCCTGCCGGGCAGCTCGATCCGCGAGGTGTACGACGACGCGCGCACGCAGCTCGACGAGGTGCGCCGCGAGGCAGTGCGTGCGGTGGGGCGCGGGATGCAGTGGCTCGCGGGGGCGGCGGCCGCGGCAGGCGGCGAGGCGCCCGGCGGGCGGATCGCGGTGTTCAACCCCGCGTCCACGGCGCAGACCGGGACCGTGGCCTCCGAGGGCGGCGCGGTGCTCTGCGTCGACGTGCCGGCGCTCGGCGTGGCGGTCGTGGATCCCGCGGCAGTCCCGGCGATCGCGCCCGGGCACGAGGTGCGCGTCACCGGTGCCCGGTCGATGCGCAACGGGTTCCTGGAGGTCGAGCTCGACGATGCCGGGCGCGTCGCGCTGCTGCGGCGCGTCGACGACGGTACGGCGGCGAACGCGCTCGACGAGCACGGCGCGCCGCTTCCCATGAACCAGCTGGTGACCTACGTGGACCGCCCGCGCCGCTGGGAGGCCTGGGACATCGACCGCGACTACCAAGAGCAGGCGACGCGCGTGATGGGGCCCGCGGACCGGATCGAGTTCACCGTGCGAGGGCCGGCCGAGGCCGAGCTGGTGGTCGAGCGCGCGGTCGGCCGCGCGAGCCGCATCGTGCAGCGCCACCGCCTGGTGGCCGGGTCGCCGCGCCTGGACATCGTCACCGACGTCGAGTGGAACGAGGAGCAGGTGCTGCTGCGCGCGCTGTTCCCGTGCGCGGTGCGCGCGCGCCGCGCCACGTTCGGCACCCAGTTCGGGCACGTGGAGCGCCCCGCGCACGACAACACCAGCTGGGAGCGCGCGCAGTTCGAGGTGCCCGGGCACGGGTGGATGGACCTCTCGCAGCCGGGCCTCGGGGTCGCGGTGCTCGACGACGGCAAGTTCGGGCGCAGCGC
>JBEITQ010000098.1:0-7052 GCA_040374835.1 Phycisphaeraceae bacterium
GCGCCGGCCGCCGGCGCCATGGTGCCCGGCGTGCAGAGCGTCGAGGTCCCGGTGTCGAACATGCGCGGCGTGATCGCGCGGCGCCTGGTCGAGAGCAAGCAGCAGGTCCCGCACTACCAGGTGACCATGAAGTTCGCCATGGACGCGCTGATCAAGCTGCGCGGCGAGCTGAACGAGCAGCTGGCGGCGATGGACGTCAAGCTGAGCGTCAACGACTTCGTCATCCGCGCCTGCGCGCTGGCGATGGCCCGCAACCCGTTCTTCAACGCCAGCTGGGCCGGCGACCGCATCATGCTGCACCAGCAGGTGAACGTCGGCGTGGCGATCGCGCTGCCCGAGGAGAAGGGCGGCGGCCTGGTGGTCGGCGTCGTGCGCGACGCCAACCTGAAGAGCCTGCGGCAGATCTCCGGCGAGGTGCGGTCGCTCGGCGAGAAGGCGCGCACCAAGGGCCTCTCCATGGAGGAGATGTCCGGCGCCACCTTCACCATCTCGAACCTCGGGATGTTCGGCGTCGACAGCTTCACCGCGATCATCAACCCCCCGAACAGCGCGATCCTCGCCTGCGGCGCGGCGATCGAGCAGCCCGTGGTGCGAAGCCACCAGCTCTGCGTGGGCTGGGAGATGGCGGCGACCCTGAGCCTCGACCACCGCGTGATCGACGGGGCGATGGCCGCCAAGTACCTGCAGAGCCTGAAGCAGTTCGTCGAGAGCCCGACGCTGCTCCTGGTCTGAGGCCGCGCCCGTGGAGGCGACCGTCCCCATCCTCGGGATGACGCTCGCCGCCTTCGAGGCCGCCGCGCGCGGCCGCGGCATGGCGCCGCAGGACGTGCGGTCCATGTACCGGCGCTTCCACCGCGCAGGCGAGGTGCCGGCGGGCGGCTTCCCCGCGTGGGTCGACGACGGGCGCCGGCCCGTGCGCACGGTCAGCGTCGACGGCGCGACGGTCAAGTTCACGATGGCGCTGGGCGACGGGCTCGAGACCGAGAGCGTCGTGATCCCCATGCGCCACCGGGACGGGTCGGTCACCCGCACCCTCTGCGTGTCGAGCCAGGTGGGGTGCGCGATGGGCTGCCGCTTCTGCGAGACGGCGCAGATGGGCCTGATGCGCAGCCTGTCCCCGGCCGAGATCGTGGCGCAGCTGCACGCCGCCCGGTTCGCGGTGGCCGATCCGGCCGCGGGCGCGACGGGCTTCGAGATCAAGAACATCGTGTTCATGGGCATGGGCGAGCCCATGGACAACCTCGACGCGGTGATCGGCGCGATCCGTACGATGACCGACCGCAACGCCTACGCGATCGCCCCGGTGCACGTCACCGTCAGCACCGTGGGGCGCACCGACGGCATCCGCCGCTACGGCGACCTGCTGCGCGAGCGGGGATTCCACCGCCTGAACCTCGCGGTGAGCCTGAACGCCCCGAACGACCGGATCCGCTCCGAGATCATGCCGATCAACCGCGCGGAGCCCATCGCGCACCTGATGGAGGCGCTCATCGAGTTCCCCAAGCGGCCCAATGCGGCGGTCTGCATGGAGTACGTGCTGATCCCGGGGGTGAACGACGCGCCCGAGCACTGCGACGAGGTGTGCGCGCTGCTGCGTCCGCTCCGTTGCTCGCTCAACGTGATCCCGTACAACCCGCGCCGCGGCTCGCCGTGGCCGGCGCCCGAGGAGGACCGCGTGCGGGAATTCGTCGACCGCGCCATCGCCAACGGGCAGTTCTGCAAGCGCCGCGGCACCAAGGGGCGCAGCGCGATGGCGGCCTGCGGGCAGCTCGGCAACGAGGCGATCCGCAACCGACGGTGGGTCGGCGAGCGCGCGCCGGACCGGGCGCAGGAAATCGTCGAGATTCGCGTCGCGGACGCATGAACCTGCCCCCGGGGGGCTGGAACCCTGTTACCCTTCGCCGCGTGACCGACCTCGCGATCTCAAGTTATTGCTTCCACCGCCTCGTGAAGGCCGGCCAGTGCCGCCTCGAGGACACCCCCAAGCTCGCCAAGGAGTGCGGGGCCGACGCGATCGAGATCGCCACCGGCGGCTCGCTCGGGCCCCAGCTCGACGAGGCCATGGCCGCCCGGCTGGCCGACGCGGCCGACGAGGCCGACGTGGCGATCGTGGGCTTCGCCCTGGCCGCCGACCTCCTCGACGAGGCGGGCGGCACCGACGAGGCCGCGGTGCAGGAAGTGATCGCGCAGGTGCGGGCCGCGGCGTCGATCGGCGTCGACCGCGTGCGCCACGACGCCGCCTGGCGCGGCGCCGGCGACGACTGCTCCGACGAGGCCTGGGAAGCCGCCCTCTGGCCGCTGACCAAGGCGTGCCGGTCCATCGCGACCGCGGGCGCCGCCGCGGGAGTGCGGACCAGCATCGAGAACCACGGCCTGTTCCTCGCCGCCGCCTGGCGGGTGCAGCAGCTCCTGGAGTCGGTGCAGCACCCGAACTTCGGCGTGACCCTGGACCTCGGCAACCTGCTGTGGGCGCCCCAGGACCTGGTCGAGTCGACCCGGTCGCTCGCGCCGTTCGCGGTGACCGTCCACGTCAAGGACTTCAAGCGCAACTCCAGCGACGCGGATGCATGGCCGAGCTACCCGGGCGGGCCGAAGCTGCTGCCGGTGGCGCTCGGCGAGGGCGACCTGCCGCTCGCGCAGCAGATCGACGCATGCCTCGAGGCCGACGTGCACCCGCTCTGGGTGGCGGAGTTCGAGGGCCCGCACGGCGACGTGAAGGCGCAGGCCCGGCAGTCCTTCGAGTGGCTGCGCAAGGAACTCGGCTGAGTTCGCGGCGCAGGTCGCTTCCTACAGTTTCCGTTCCATGCACCTCAAGCGTTCCGACCACGAACACGGGCCGCCGGTCGTCCCGGTGACGTTCATCCTTGAGGACCCCGAGGGCCTCACCGGCACCGGCCAGTCCGAGTGGAAGCTCATGGGCGGCGAGCACGAGTCGCTGCTCGAGCTCGCGATGGACCATGGCATCAACATCGAGCACGCCTGCGGGGGCGTGTGCGCCTGCAGCACATGCCACGTGTACGTGGAGCAGGGCATGGACTCGCTCACCGAGGCCACCGAGGCCGAGGACGACCGCGTCGAGGAGGCGCCCGGCATCCGCCGCAACAGCCGCCTCAGCTGCCAGTGCGAGATCCACGGCGCCGGGCCGATCGTGGTGCGCGTGCCGGCGTGGAACCGAAATGCCGTCAAGGAGATCCCGCACTGATCCGGCGCGTCGCCGAGGCGCTGTCGGCCGCCGCGCTGCTGCTGGCGGCCGGGTGCGCCCCGCCGTCCCCGCCCGTGGATCCGCACGCGGCGTCCGAGGCGGTGGAGCGTGCCGTCGGGCAGCTGGGGATGTTCGAGTTCGAGGCCGCCGAGGGGATCCTGGCGCCGATCGCCGACCGGGGCGGGGCGCCGTACGAGGTGCGGCTCGACCGCGCGATCGCGGCGCTCAACCGTTCCGACGAGGGCGCGCAGGCCCGGGCGATAGAGCTGCTCGAGGGCATCCTGCGCGACCACCCGGACGACGCGCGGGCCGAGTACTGCCAGGGACTCGCGTGGCTCTACCTCGGCGAGCCGGCGAAGGCGCTGCCGCGCTTCCGTCGCGCGGCCGCGCGCCATCCGGAGGATCCGCATGCGGCGTTCTACGCGGGCCAGTGCTGCGAGCTGCAGGGCGAACTCGATGCGGCGCGCGACCTCTACCGGCGTGCGGCGGAGCTCGATCCGTACCTGCGCAGCGCCTGGCTCGGCCTGAGCCGCGTGCTCGGCCGGCAGGGCCGCGAGGCGGAGGCCGCGGAGGCCCTGGAGGAGTTCCGCCGCCAGTCCGACAACCCGCGCAGCCGCCTGGCGGAGTTCAAGTACACGCGCATGGGCGCGCTCGGCGAGGCGGTGGTGATGGCCCCCGCGTCGCCCGTCCCGGCGCCGCGGCCGTCCGGTGCGCCGTTCGCCGCGGCGAGCCCGATGCCGGTCGACGGCGTCGCCGCCGCCCCCTTCGAGGTCGATGACCTGCAGCCGGCCGCCGACCTGAACGGCGACGGCACGCTCGACTTCGTGGCCACGCTCCACTGGCCGGCCGAGGGAGTCGTCGAACGCCGCGTCGTGCGTTCCTCGCCCGGCGGCCGCTGGACGATGGATGCCGCCACCGTGGACCAGCTGCGCCGCGGGCGCGCCTTCTGGGGCGACCTCGACGACGACGGCCGCGTGGACGCGGCGTTCAGTTCCGCGCCCGCGAAGCACCTCACGATCGCGACCGGGCTGCACTCCTCGTGGGTGCGCCAGGAGGCGGACGGCCGATGGACCGAGCACCGCTTCGCCGGCGGGCTCGAGCCCGAGGACGCGCTCGCGCTGCTGGCGGACCTCGACCACGACGGCGACCTCGACCTCGTCTTCACCGGGGACGTCGACACGGGGATCCTGTGGAACCTGGGACGGCCCTCGGAGGTCGAGCCCGTGGCCTGGGAGCGGCGGCCGATCGCCGGCGCACTGCCGGGCGCACGCGCGACCGCGTCCGACCTCGACCGTGACGGCGACCTCGACCTGGTGCTCTGGCGCGAGGACGGGGCGGCGCAGGTCTGGGTGAACGACCGGCTCTGGGCGTGGACGCGCCACCCGGCGTTCGGGGCCTTCGAGTCCTCCCGGCCCGCCGACGTCGTCGCGTTCCGCGACGGGCTCGACGGGATGCCGGTCCTGGCCACCCTCACGGGCGGGGCCGCGGGGGCCCGCACCGCCGCCGAGACCTGGCGTGCGTCGCGCGACGGATGGCAGCGCGCGTCGACGGTGGCGGTGCCGCCGGCCAGCGCGCTGTTCGCCGCGGACGTGGCCGGCAGCGGCCATGCGAACATCCTGGTGCGCCATGCCGACGCGATGTCGCTGCTCGACGCGCACGGGCAGCCCGTCGACCGCGTGGCCGACGTGCCCGCGTGCGCGGAGCCGTGCGTCGTCGACGCGCGCGGCGTGGTGCTGGTCGCGCCCGCCGCCGCGGCGGGAGAGCCGCCGCGATGGATGGCGCCCGGGCCCGGCCGATGGCCGATGGCGGCGCTGTGGCTCCGGGGCCGCGACGACCCGTCGCAGCAGATGCGGACGAACGCGAGCGGCATCGGCACCTCGGTCGATGCGCGCGTGGGCGGCGAGTGGGTCGCGGCGGACGCGTTGCCATGGCGCTCCGCGGGCCCGCAGGCGCTCGAGCCGGTGCTGGTCGGGCTGGGCGCCTCGCCCGCGGCGTCCTTCGTGCGCGTGGCGTGGCCCGACGCGGTGCTGCAGACCGAGCCATCGATCGGTCCCGGGCAACGCACCATCGCCGAGGTGCAGCGGCAGATCTCGAGCTGCCCGGTGATCTTCGCGTGGGACGGCGAGCGGCATGCCTTCGTCACCGATTGCCTCGGGGTCGGCGGGCTCGGGTACCTCGCCGCGGTCGCGCGCGGGGCCGAGGGCCAGCCGGTGCCCACCTACGCGCCGCCCCGGCCGTGGGAGCGCGTGCTGCTCGGCCACGGCGCGGCGCTGGCGCCGCGAGACGGCGCGTACGAGGTGCGCCTGGGCGAACCCATGGAGGAGGCGTGCTACCTGGACGCCGCGCGCCTGGCCGCGATCGACGTGCCGGACGGCTGGGAGGCGGTGCTCGACGAGCGGATGGGGATCGCCGGACCGGCGCCCACCGGCGAGGCGCGGTACTTCCGGCGCGCATCCGTGCCCGTGCGCGCCACGGTCCGGTGCGCCGGCGCCCCGGAGTCGGACGCCACCGACGCCGTCGCCGTGCGCGACGGCCGCGCCGCCGACCTTGGCCCCGCCCACCGGCGCTTCATCGGCCGGCTGGCGGGAGAGGCCGCGCTCGAGTTCATGTTCGACGTGCCGGTTGCCGCGGGCCCGGGCGAGCCCGCGCTCGTGGTCGACGGGTGGGTCGAGTACCCGTACTCGTCGACCGGCTTCGCGATGTGGCAGGCCGATGCGATGCCGGCGGTGCCGGCGCTCGAGGCGCTCGACCCGGCCTCCGGCGCGTGGGTCACGGTCGTCGCCGACTACGGATACCCGGCGGGCATGCCGCGCACCGCCGTGTTCCCGGTGCCGGTGGCGGCGCTGCCGGACGGATGCCGTGCGCTGCGGCTGCGAACGTCGATGGAGGTCTACGTCGACCATGCCCGGCTGGCCTGGTTCGAGCCATGTCCCGGGGCGAGGCGCGTCGAGCTGCCGCTTGCTTCCGCGGAGGTCGCCGACGCCGGCTTCCCGCACCGCACCACGCACCCGCAGCGACGCCCCGACTACGACTACGCGCGCCGCGCGCCCCTCTGGGACTGCCGCACGCAGCCGGGTGCGTACACGGCATTCGGCCCCTGCACGCCGCTCGTTGCCGCCACCGACGACGCGGTGGCCGTGTTCGGCGCGGGCGAGGAGGTGCGGTTGCGCTTCGATGCCGCGGGCCTGGCGCCGCCCCTGGACGGCATGCACCGCGCGTGGGTGCTCGAGGTCGACGGCTGGTGCAAGGACATGGACCTCCTCACGCAGGACGGCGCCACGCTGGATCCGCTTCCCGTGCGGGACGGATCCCCGGCCCGGGCGGCCCAGGCGGCCCGGGACGCGCTCCACCGGCGCTTCAACACGCGCTGGGCCGGCGGGCAGTGAGTCCGGGCGTCGGGCAGGCATAGACTCGCCCCGGTGAGCGAGCCCCAGCGCAAGACCGTCGGAGGCGTGGTCACCCGGCGCATGCGCCACCTGCTGCTGGCGACGCTGGTGCTCTTCGGGCTGCTCTCCTTCAACTCGCTGTACCTGGGGGCGGTGACGTTCCTCGGCTGGGCCACCGGGGCGTCGCGCGAGAACACGTTCTACCTCGCGATGTTCCTCGTGCACCTGGTGCTCGGGTTCGTGATCGTGGTGCCCGCGATCGGCTTCGGGGTCTGGCACTGGCGGCACGCCGCGGACCACCCCAACCGCCGCGCCGTCCGGATGGGCATCGTCGCGTTCGCCGCCGCGATCGTCACGCTGCTCACGGGCATCCTGCTGATCGACGGCGACGTCGGGCGCGGCATGCGCGAGGCGCTCGGCATCCCGGGCCGCTCGGCGGCCTACTGGACGCACGTGCTGGCGCC
>JBEITQ010000100.1:0-6937 GCA_040374835.1 Phycisphaeraceae bacterium
CACAACCTCCTCGATGCGACCGAGGCGCTCTTCCAATTGAGCTACCACCCCAGCGGTCGAACGGAGAAGTCTATCCGCGCCCCGGACGTGCTTCAAGGCGGCTTTCGAGGGGCGCCGGCGGCTTCCGGGGCGACAAGTATCGTGGTGCGCCCTCGGCCCGCCATGGATCCCAAGACCGCGCTCCTCGTCTTCTGTGCCGCCATCGTGGCGGCGTCGTTCCTCGGCGGGGCGGTGCCGCTGTGGGTCCGCCTGACGCACCGGCGCTTGCAGCTGGGACTCAGCTTCGTGTCCGGCGTGATGCTCGGCGTCGCCGTCTTCCACATGCTGCCGCACGCGCTGATGGCGCGGACGGCCTCGGGCGCCGGCGCCGGGGGCCACGGCCAGTTCGACCCGCTCATGCTGGCGCTCGCGCTCGGCTTCGTGGCGATGTTCTTCCTGGAGCGCTTCGCGCACTTCCACCAGCACGAGGCGCCGGAGCCGCCGTGCGACGATCCCAACCACGGGCATCCGGGCCACCACCACGTGCACGGCGGGCACGCCGGGGGCGTCGGGCGGCTGACGTGGGCCGGCGCGGCGGTGGGCATGGGCCTGCACTCGCTCCTCGAGGGCGTGGCGCTCGCGGCGAGCATCGAGGCGGGGGCGGCCATGGGCGACTCCGGAGCGATCGCGGGCATCGGGACGTTCCTCGTGATCCTCCTGCACAAGCCGTTCGACGCCATGACCATCGCCACGCTCTTCTCGGCGGGCGGCGGCAGCCGTGGCCGGGCGTTCCTGGTGAGCGCGCTGTTCGCGCTCCTGGTCCCGGCCGGAGCGGCGCTCTTCCTGGCGGGCATGACGGCGTCGGGCGACGCCGGGTCGCTGGTGCCGCTGGCGCTGGCGTTCTCGGCGGGCACGTTCCTCTGCATCGCCGCGGCCGACATCCTGCCCGAGGTCCAGTTCCACCGGCATGACCGCGTCGCGCTGTCGGTGGCGCTGCTGCTCGGGCTTGGGATGGCGCTGGCGATCGGGCGGCTGGAGGCCGCGACGCACGGGGGCCACACGGAGCACGGCGAGGCGGGGCACGATCACGCGGGCCACGACCACGCCGGCCACTCGCACTGACCTACACTTCGCGCCCCGGAACCCACCGATGAAGGCCGAACGCGTCCTCGCCGAACTCAACCGCCTCCGACAGGACCTGGACAAGGATCCCTCCGACCCGGAGTGGTTCACGCTCCACCACGTCTTCTGCTTCGTCTCGTACAAGCTGGGCGACTTCCAGCGCTACCTCGACGAGAACGTGAAGCCCGGGTCCGAGCCGGACTTCGACTGAGCGCCCGATGCCCGACTACAAGGCCACGCTGAACCTGCCGCGCACGGACTTCGCCATGAAGGCGAACCTGGCGCAGGCCGAGCCCCAGACGGTGAAGCGCTGGCAGGACGAGGGGCTGTACGCGGCCGTTCAGGCGGCGCGGGCCGGTGCGCCGGCCTTCAGCTTCCACGACGGGCCGCCGTACGCAAACGGGTCGATCCATCTCGGGCACCTGCTGAACAAGGTGCTCAAGGACATCGTCGTGCGCGCGCGGCTGATGGACGGCATGCAGGTGCCGTTCGTGCCGGGATGGGACTGCCACGGGCTCCCGATCGAGCACAAGGTGGTCACCGAGATGAACGAGAAGGGCAAGCTCCAGAAGGTGATGGAGCTGCCCGACGACCAGCGCCGCATGGTGATCCGCCGCGAGTGCCAGGCGTACGCGGAGAAATACGTGAAGCTGCAGGCTGGGCAGATGCAGCGGCTCCTGACGCTTGCCGACTACGCCGACCCGTACCTGACGATGAAGCCCGCCTTCGAGGGCGCGGTGCTCGAGGACTTCGCCGACCTCGTGGAGCAGGGCCTCGTCTACCGCGCGCTCAAGCCGGTGCACTGGTCCATCGCCAACCGCACGGCGCTGGCCGAGGCCGAGCTCGAGTACGAGGACCGGCAGGACCTGTCGGTCTACGTCGACTTCGAGGCCGCCGAGCGCGAGGCGGTCGAGCGTGCCTTCGGGTGCGAGCTCGACTGCACGCCGAGCTTCACCATCTGGACGACCACGCCCTGGACGCTTCCCGCGAACCTGGCGATCGCGGTGCACCCGGACTTCCGCTACGCGGTGGCCGAGGTGGACGGCAACGTCGCGGTCATGGCGGCCGACCTGCTGCCGAAGGTGACGAAGCTTGCCGGCAGCGAGCGGGTGCGCGTCATCGCGGAGGCGCCCGGAAGCGCGCTCGTGGGGCTTTCCTACCGCCACCCCTTCTGCGACCGGACCTGCCGCATCGTGGCCGCCGACTACGTGACGCTCGAGGACGGCACCGGCCTGGTGCACACCGCGCCGGGCCATGGCACCGAGGACTACCGCACGGGCCTCAAGGAAGGCCTCGACACCTACTGCCCGGTGCGCGACGACGGCACCTACGACGACTCCGTGCCCGGGTGGCTGCGCGGGATGTCGGTGTGGGACGCCAACCGCGAGGTCACCGAGCGCCTGCGCGCGAGCGGCCACCTCTACCACGACCACGTCTTCACGCACTCGTACCCGCACGACTGGCGCTCGAAGACGCCGGTGATCTTCCGCGCCACCGAGCAGTGGTTCATCGGCGTCGACCGGCCGACGCGGCGCGACGGCCGGTCGCTGCGCGCGATGGCGCTGGAGGCGACCGGCAAGGGCGCCGCCGAGGGCGGGATCGACTTCGTGCCGCCGTGGGGCCGAAACCGCATGCGCGGCATGCTGGAGAGCCGTCCCGACTGGTGCCTGAGCCGCCAGCGCGCCTGGGGCCTTCCGATCCCGGCGTTCCGCACGGCGGACGGGCAGGTCCTGCTCACCCCCGCCAGCGTGCGCGCGGTGGCGAGGCGCTTCCGAGAGAAGGGCAGCGACGCCTGGTTCACCGAGTCGCCGGCCGAGCTGCTGGCGCACTGGTCGCCCGCGGCGGATCCCGATGCCCCGGCGGGCGTCGACGCGGCCTCGCTCGCCAAGCTCTACGACATCTTCGACGTGTGGTTCGAGTCGGGCTCGAGCTGGAACGCGGTGCTCCGCGAGCGCGGGCTCGGCTACCCGGCCGACCTGTATCTCGAGGGGTCCGACCAGCACCGCGGCTGGTTCCAGCTGAGCCTGCTGCCGGCGCTCGGCGCCACGGGGCGGCCGCCCTTCAAGGCGCTGGTGACGCACGGGTTCATCGTCGACAAGGACGGCAAGAAGATGTCCAAGTCGCTCGGCAACACCATCGAGGTCGAGGACCTGCTGAAGCAGGCCGGCGCGGAGGTGTGCCGCTGGTGGGCGTCGGGCGTCCCCTACGAGGCCGACATCAAGGTGGACATGTCGTTCTTCGCCACCGCGGGCGACGGCTACCGCAAGGTGCGGAACACGCTCCGCTACCTCCTGAGCAACCTGCACGACCACGTGCCCGCGCCCGACGAGGCCGCGCGCGTGGCGGCCACCGACCCGGCGTCGATCGACGGCTGGGCGCTCGCCGAGTACGCGCGCGTGCAGCGCACGGTGATCGAGGCGTGCCGCGCGGCGAACTTCCGCGACGCGCACGTGGCGCTCTTCGACTTCTGCAACTCGGCGCTCAGCGCCACCTGGTTCGCGGCGACCAAGGACCGGCTGTACTGCGACCCGGCGGACGGCCCGCGGCGGCGGGCCACCCAGCGCGCGATGCGCACGGTGGCCGAGGGGCTGATCCGGATGCTGGCGCCGATCCTGCCGCACACGGCCGACGAGGCCTGGCGCGCGCTGCACGGCGCCGGCGCGCGGAGCGTGGCGTTCGAGTCGCACGTGCCGTTCGCCTACGAGGCGCACCGGGCATGGCCGGCGGCGCTGGCCGCACGCGAGGCCGCGCTGAAGGCGCTCGAGGAAGCCAAGTCGCGCGGCATCGAGAACCCGCTCGACGCGGGGCTGGTGATCCCCGATCCCGAAGGTGCGCTCGCCCCGTTCGCGGCGGAGATGGCGGACCTCGCCGGCGCGAGCCGCGCTCGGCTCGACCGGGCGGCGACGGCCGTGTCGGTCGAGGACCTGCGCGAGGAGCCGCGCTGCGAGCGAAGCCGCAAGCGCGACGGCACCGTGCGGGAACGCGCGGACGGCGGGATGCTCAGCGACCGCGACGCGGCCGCCGTGGGCGTCAGCTGACCTTCGATCCCGGCTTCACCGGCTTCTCGACCGTGACGACGATGACGTCGCGCAGGTCGGCGCCCGGCTTGGCGTCGGCGGCGGGCGCGGCGCCCTCGCGCAGGTCGCTTGCGGCCAGCACCATGCCCTGGCTCACCTCGCCGCGCAGCATGCGCGGCTCGAGGTTGGCGACGATCACCACCTGCCTGCCGACGAGCTGCTCGGGGGCGTACCACGCCTTGATGCCGGCGCACACCTGCCGGCCGGCGGGCGTGCCATCGTCGAGCGTGAGCTTGAGGAGCTTGTCGGCGTTCGGGTGCGGCTCGGCGCGCACGACGGTGGCGACGCGCAGGTCGAGCTTGGCGAAGAGCTCGTAGGGGATGTTGGGCAGGGCCTCGGGCTGCGCGGGAGCGGCGGGTGCGGTCATCGGAGGGTCCTCGGCGGGCGGGTCAGAAGCTGGGCGCGGCGGGTGCGGCCACGCGGTCCGTCCCGTCGGGGTCGGCCACGGCGAAGCCGAGGCGCTTCTCCATCGACTCCCGGCCGAACGCGCGCGCGAGGTCGGGTTCCGGCTCGTCCTGCATGATGGCCGGGTACAGGCGACCCTGCGTGGCCAGCGCGCCGTAGTCCTCCGCATAGAGCGGGGTGACGTCGTTGATGCGGACCACCAGCACCGCCCGCTTGGACTCCACCGGGACGACGACGATGCGGTCGGCGTCCGGCAGGGTGTTGACGATCGCCCCGGCCGGCAGCGTGAGTGCCCGGCGGACCACGGCGCGGATGGCGTCGGCGTCGGAGCCGACCTTCGGCAGCGACCCCGGCAGGCGGAAGCCCACCTGGTTGAGCGTCTGGACGTTCGCCAGGTGCACCATCGGCGCGGTCTGCACGGTGGAGAGGTACGGCGCCGCGAACTGGGCGAGGCCCTGGGTCGCGGCCTGGCGGGCGAGCTCGTCGACCATGCCGGCGAGCTTCTCGTACCGGGCCTGGATCTCGGCATCGCGCGTCACCGCCGCTCGCGCCTCGTCGAGCGAGGCGGGCGGGTGCGCCTTCTCGGCGGCCGTGATCCGCCACACGACGACATCGTCCGCGGGCGTGAGCGCGACCGGCCCGATCACGCCGGGCTGGATGGGCAGGCGCGACTCGGCATCGAAGGCGCGCATCGCGCGTGCCATCGCGCCGATTCCCATCGGGCGGCCGTACTCGGATGCGATGGCCGTCCCGACCACCGGCGTGCCCTCGATGGCCGTCGGGGTCATCCAGCCGCCGCCGTCGGCGACCTGGGGCATGGCCACGGAGAAGCGCTGCGCGAGCTCGGCGGCGAGCGCCTTCATCGCCGGCTGCCGGTCCTTCCAGCCGTCCGGCAGCTTGGCCATGCCGCCCTCGACCGGGATGTCCTTCATCTGCGTGCGGTTCCAGTCGCGGACGAAGCCGGCGATGCGGTCCGCGCGTTCCTTCACCAGCCGGCGCTCGACCGCGTCGCGCACCTTGGGGGCGTACGCCTCGTACGACGGCGGCGGCGCGCCGGGCGCGAGCTCGGCGTCGGTGACGCCGAAGGCCTTCGGGTCACGGCGGAACTCCTTGCGCAGCTCGACCGGGCCGAGGGCGGGGTCGCTCGCCAGGCTGGCGAGGATGTCGCGCGACGGGACGACGAGCCACTCCAGCTGCACGCGGTCGGGGATGCGGTAGCCGATGCCGCCCGGGCCCGCGCCCTCGAGCTGGTCCTTGCCGGCCTCGAAGAGCTTGGCGAGGCGATCCTCGCCCGGCGCGTCGACTGGGAGCGCCTTGGTGGCGACGGCCCCGTCGAGCACGACCACGTCGCACGAGGCGTTGGTCAGCATCTCGCGCGCCGCCTCGCGCATGCGCGCGTCGGAGAGGCGCCGGTTGCCCACCGCGAGGCCGACGAGCCGCTCGACACCGCGCAGGTTCGCCAGCGTGTCGAGCACCACCTGCGGCTGCTGCCGGGAGGATGAGGCCAGCTGCAACAGGAGGTCGTCCGGCTTGGCGCCCGACCGCGCGGCGACCTCCTCGAGCATCGTGCGTCCGTCGCCCGAGCCGCCGACCAGGCCCGAGTCGCGAGCCTCCTTGACGAGGAGCCACCAATGCTCCGGCGACTTCGAGGCGCCCAGCCGACCGACCACGGGGCCGCCCATGACCTCGAGCACGGCCAGCTGCGCACGCATGTCCTGCAGGTCGCCGAGCGTGAGGGTGGTGCCGTCGGCCGTCCGCGCCCACGCGGTGTCCGACGAACCTCCGCCTCCGCGCGAGCACTGCGTGACCGCCGTCGGGGCCAGGAAGACGATCAGGAGCAGCACGCTCACCGCAGCGAGGATCTGCTTGTTGTAGGTCTGCAGCTTCTTGATCATGGCGAGGGGGCAAGTCTACGGGAGCGGCCCAAAAAGGGCCGGAGCGCGCCGCGGGGGCGCGCTCCGGGATCCGTGCTCCGGCATCGTCGGGGCGGGGCGCCGCGGCGCGTCCCGCCGCGGGTTCAGCGGTAGAACTCGACGATCAGGTTGGTGTTGACGTCGAACGGGATCTGGTCCGAGGTGGGCATGGTGAGCACCTTGGCGCGCAGTTCCGCGGGGTTGACCTCGATCCAGCCCGGCACCTGGTGGCCCTGCAGGCTCTCCATGTGCTCGCGGCAGGTCTTGTGCAGCTTCTCCTTGATGGTCACCACGTCGCCGACCTTCACCGAGAAGCTCGGGCGGTCGACCTTCGCGCCGTTGACGCGCACGCTGCCGTGGGCCACCAGCTGGCGCGCCGCCCAGATCGAGCGGACGAAGCCCGCGCGGCGGACGACGTTGTCGAGGCGACGCTCCAGGAGC
>JBEITQ010000048.1:0-10212 GCA_040374835.1 Phycisphaeraceae bacterium
CGAACAGCGTGCCGAGCGACACCGCGGTGGCGGCATCGGCGCTGGTGCGTGCCCACCGTCGGACGAGCCAGACGGCCGCGGCACCCGCCGCGGCGCCCAGCGCCGCACCGCCGAGGAGCACCGCCGGTTCGCGACCGGAACCCCCGAGGGCGATCGAGGCAATCGACGCGCCGGCGAGGCCCGGCAGCGTCGCATGGCCCACCGCGTCGCCGAGGAGCGCATGGCGCCGCAGGACGAGCGGCGTGCCGATCGCGCCCGATGCGGCGCCGAGGAGCACCATGGTGGCGAGCACCGTTCGCGCGTGGGCGTCGGAGAGGATGGCGGCGTCCGCGTTCACGGCGCGCTCGCCGGGGCAGGAAGGTCGCGCGCCGGGCCGATCCGAATGGCATCCTCGCCGACCCGCACCGCGAGGTCGAAGTGGTCGCGCACCATCGGCAGGTCGTGGTGCACCACGGCGACGGTGGCGCCGTCGTCGCGCAGCGCCTTGAGGGCATCGAGGATGGCCCGGCCGCTTGCGGCGTCGACCGAGGCGAAGGGCTCGTCCATCAGAAAGAGCCGCGCGCGCTGGGCAAGGGCACGTGCCACGAACACCCGCTGCTGCTGGCCGCCGGAGAGCTGGCCGATCGGTCGGTCGGCGAGGTCGGCCATGCCGACGGCGGCGAGTGCGGCACGGGCCTCCTCGCGCACCGTGCGTCCGGACCATCCGAACCAGCGCCGGTGTCGCGCGCAGGCTCCCATCGCCGCCACGTCGAGCGCCCGGATCGGGAAGTCCCAGTCGATGCGTTCGCGCTGCGGGAGGTATGCCACCGCGGCGCGTACGTGCGCGAACGGCGCCCCGAGCACGCGCACGCTGCCAGCCGCGACGGGCACCAGGCCGACGCACGCCTGGAGGAGGGTGCTCTTGCCGGCGCCGTTGGGGCCGACGATGCCGACCAGCGCCCGGGCAGGCAAGTCGACGTCGACGCCCTGGAGCACCGGACGTCCGTCGTAGGCCACGGTCAGCCCGCGGACGGAGAGGACGGCGGCATCCGACCCGGCGTGGGCATTCATGGCGTGGCCTCCCGGCGCGCGTCGGCACCGGCCGCGATCGAGGATGCGTCCCCGCCGAGCGCCTCGACGATGGTGCGCGCGTTGTGGAGCATCATGCCGTCCCAGCGTTCCTCCGGCGTGCCGGCTCCGCCCATGGCGTCGGAGAACAGCGCGCCGCCGATTCCGACCGTGTGCCCGCGCAGCGAGGCCGATTCGACGAGCGCCGCGACCGCACGGTCGGGAACGCTGGTCTCGACGAAGACCGCCGGGACCCCGCGGTCGACGAGCATGCCGGCGAGCAGCCGCATGTCGGCGAGGCCCGCCTGCGACTCGGTGGAGATTCCCTGCACGCCGCGCACCTCGATGCCGAACGCGCGGCCGAAGTAGCGGAAGGCGTCGTGCGCGGTGACCATGAGCCGGGCGCGCTCCGGCACGGTGGCCACGGCACGCTCGATCGACCCGGCGACCGCCTCGCATCGGGCGGCGAACCGCCCGGCGTTCGCGCGCAGGTCGTCCGCGCGGCCGGGGCGCATGCCGGCGAGCGACTCGGCCAGGGCCTGCGCTGCCAAGGACCAGATCGCCGGATCCATCCAGACGTGCGGGTCGGCCGCCGCGTGGCCGTCGCCCTCGGCGATCAGCCGGTCCATCGGGATGGCGGTGGCGAGCTCGACCACGCGCGTTCCCCGGCGCGCAAGCTTCGGGAAGACGTCCGACATGCGGCCCTCGAGCATCAGCCCGTTGCACACCACGGCGTCGGCAGCCGCAAGCCGGCGGACGTCCGACACCGTGGGCCGCCAGAGGTGCGGGTCGACGCCGGCGTGCATGAGCCCGTCGACCTCGAAGTCCGCGATGCCGGCGCAGACCTGGCGCGCGAGGTCCGCGCACTGCGTGGTGGTGGCGACGACGCGGACCGCGGCGCGGTCCGGAACGGCCGGGCCGGGCGTGGACCGCGGGGCGGTTCCCGCGAGCGCCAGGACCGCAAGCAGCATCGAAACCGCGATTGCGGGCGCGATTGCCCTTGACATGGGTGTAGCCACGGCTACATCATGATAGCCGTGAAGCCTCCTCGGGCGAAGCGAGCTTCCGGGCGCCCCCCGGCATCCGACGGGTTCCGCAAGGTCCGGCGAGACCATGCGCGCGAGACCGCCGAGGACTACGTGGAGGCGATCGCCTCGATCATCGACGGGCGGGGCGCGTGCCGGGTGGCGGACCTCGCCCGCCTGATGCGCGTGTCGCACGTGACGGTGGTGAAGACCGTCGACCGGCTGGTGGCGGTGGGACTGGTTCGGAAGGAGCCGTACGGGTCCGCGACGCTCACGCCGGCCGGCCTGCGCCTGGCGCGCGCGGCGCGGGTGCGGCACGAGCGCGTGCTGGCGTTCCTTCGGTCGATCGGGGTTCCCGAGCCGGTGGCGCGCCGCGATGCCGAGGGCCTCGAGCACCACGTCTCGCCCGAGACGATCAGCGCGATGGCGCGGTTCGCGGGAAGCGCCGCGCCGGTCGCGTCGCGGACGCATGGACCGCGAACGGGCGCGCCATAGACTGTGTCCGGCCCCCGAGGGGCCGTCCCGCATGGCAACGACCACGACGATCGACCGGCGCACGGTGCTTGCGGTGGCGGTCGCGGCGCTCGGCTACTTCGTCGACCTGTTCGACCTCGTGCTCTTCTCGATCCTCAGGATCCCGAGCCTGCAGGCGATCGGCATCACCGACCCCGAGCAGCTGACGCGCGTCGGCAAGCGGCTGCTCGACATCCAGCTGACCGGCATGCTCCTCGGCGACATCGCCTTCGGCATGCTGGGCGACCGCATGGGCCGGCTGAAGACGCTCTTCGGGTCGATCCTCCTCTACTCGGTGGCGAACATCCTGAACGCGTTCGTGACCGACGTGTGGCAGTACGAGGTGCTGCGCTTCGTGGCGGGGTTCGGGCTTGCGGGCGAGCTGGGCGCCGGCATCACGCTGGTGGCGGAACTCCTTCCGACCGCGCGGCGCGGCATCGGCACGACGATCGTGGCCACCATCGGCCTGATGGGTGCGGTGGCCGCCGGCATCGCGGGAGCCTGGCTTCCCTGGAACGTCTGCTACCTGGTCGGCGGCATCATGGGGCTCCTGCTCCTGGCGATGCGCGTGGGCGTGGCGGAGAGCGGCCTGTTCGAGGGGGCCAAGTCGGCGGCGGTGCACCGCGGCAACCCGCTCCAGCTCCTGTGGCCGCCGCGCCGGTTCGCGCGCTTTGCGCTGGTGGTGCTGTCGGCGATGCCGATCTGGTTCGTGGGCGGCGTGATGTTCGTCTTCGCGCCGGAGATCGGGCGGGCGATGGGGATCGCCGAGCCGATCGATCCGGCGCGCGTCATCTTCTGGGCGTACCTCGGCGTCGTGCTCGGGGACGTGGCGAGCGGCACGGTCTCGCAGCTCGTCCAGAGCAGGACGCGCACCATCATCGGGTTCCTGGCGCTGCTGGCGGCGGCCATCGCGCTGTTCTTCCAGGTGGCGCCGCGCGGGCCGATGTCCTTCTACCTCATGATGTCCGTGGTCGGCGCGGCCACCGGCTACTGGGCGATCTTCGTGACCACCGCGAGCGAGCAGTTCGGCACCAACCTGCGCGCGACGGCGGCGACGAGCGCCCCGAACTTCGTGCGCGCGATGGCCGTGCCGATCACCTCGATCTGGCTGGCGATGAAGCCGGACATGGGAGCGGTCGAGGCGACCTGGACGCTCGGGATCTGCTGCGTGGCGGTCGGGATCCTGGCCGCGCTCGCGCTCGACGAGACGTTCCACCGCGACCTCGACTACCTCGAGCACTGAGATCGCCGCGCGCGGGGTGCCAAGAAGCACCGACGCCGCACCGAGGGCGGTGCGGCGTCGGGACGTGCGTGCACGTGACTCGATGCTCAGCCGGCCGGCGGCGGAGGAGGCGGAGGCGGCTTCTGTCCGCCACCACCCTGGCCGCCGCGTCCACCGCCGCCGCCCTGGCCGCCACCGCCGCCTTGGCCGCCACCCTGTCCGGGTCCGCGTCCGGGCCTGCCGCGCATGAACTCGTCCTTGGAGATCTTGCCGTCACCGTCGGCGTCGAGCTGCTTGAAGCGCTCGCGCATCCGCTCGGGAAGTTCGTCCTCGGACAGGAATCCGTCACCGTTCTTGTCGAAGGACTCGAAGGTCGGGCGCTGGCGGTTGCCGCCGCCGGGCCCACCGGGTCCCTGTCCGGGCCCACCCTGTCCGGGTCCACCCTGTCCGGGCTCGCCCTGTCCGGGAGGCGGCGGGGGCGGCGGTCCCTTGCCGGGCTCGCCGTTCTGGGTTGCTGCGGCCAGGGCGGACGCGGCCAGCGCGGTCGCAAGCGCCGAGGCGATCGTGGCGGACATTCGGGTCGTCATGGGTGCATTCCTCTCGTTGCAGGCTGTTGCCCGGAAGACCACGTCGGGGACATCCGACTCGCTGGTCTGCGAGGCACAACGGCCAGCTGCGTTCCCGATTGCGGCTCGGCAATGCCCGCTTTTCGGCAATTTCGGGGGTTCCGGACAGGCAGCCGGCGAGCCCGCGTCTACCGGATGGCGATCTTCCGTGCGCGCACGACGAAGACGCCCTGGTCGTTGCGCTCCGTCACCGTTCCCGTGACGGCCACCATCGCGAGCGGCTCGAGTCCCTGCAGTCCGCGCAGGGGCAGCGCAAGCGGCTGGCCGTCGTCGCCCACCACCTCCACCGTCGCCATGCCGCGCTTCATGGCCTCGCGGTCCTCGCAGCAGTAGTCCCACGGGGTCTTGCAGTGGTCGTCGCCGGACTCGCCGCACGCCTTGAGCGCCGGATCGACGATCGTGAACACCGCCGCGTCGGCGACGACCGGGTTGCGCGTGCCGCCGATCCGGCCGACGATCGTCACCTCCTCGCCCTGCTTGGCGGCCAGCTTGCAGGCCGCGACGTGCGTGCCCGACGGCTCGCCGCGGACGACGAGCCCTTCGGGCAGCCGGACGATGCCCATCGCGGGCATGCCCGCCGGTTCCGCCGGCGCAGCCTTGGTGCGGGCCGAGGCATCGTCGGACTTGCCGCAGGACGCGAATGCGAGGGAGGACGCGGCGAGCGAGAGGCAGGCAAATCGGCTGAGGCGGTTCATGGTCGGTTGGTCTCCAATGAGTTGGTTCGGGCGGACGGTCAGTCGGACTTGAGGGCGGCGGGGATCGACATGCGCATGCAGCGCACCGCGGGCATGATGCATCCGGCGACCGCGGTGAGCAGGCCTGCGGCGAGGCCGGTGGCGATGACGCGTTCGTCGACGGCGAGGCCGAAGGTCCCCATCGAGAACTGGACCGCGCGGCCGTCGAGCGTGGCGACGGCCACGACGGCCGCGAACAGCGCCCCGGCCATGGAGGCGATGAGCGATTCCTGCACCATGCTCGCCACCACCGCGGCGCGGCCGAAGCCGATCACCTGGAGCATGGCGATCTCGCGCACGCGGCTGGCGAACGCGGCGTACATGGTGTTCAGGCCGCCGAGCAGCGCGCCGGCGGCGACCAGCGCGGCGCTCGCGAGCACCATCGCCTGCACGGGCCGGTAGAAGGCGGCCTGCACGGCGTAGTACTCGGGCTCGTGGATGGCGCTCAGCTCGAGGTCCACGCGCCGCTGCGCGAAGGCGTCGACCTGGCCGGGCGTCGCGCCCGGGGCGAGGGCGACGATGACGGCGGAGACGGTCTCCCGCTTGGTGAGGACGAGCGCGTCGCCGATCGGCATCCACGCCTCGCCGTCCATGACGGTGCCTCGGGCATCGAAGGCGCCGACCACGCGGAACGGCCGGCCGTCGATCGACACCGTGGGGCCGCCGGTGCCGTCGTCGGCCAGGTCGCGCGCGAACAGGTCGGGGTCCAGCCCGGCGGCGCGCGCGGCGCTTCGGCCAAGCGCCACCTCGTCGGACCCGGCCTCGGGCGCACGGCCCGCCACCATGCGCACCTGCGGGTGCACGAGGAACGCCGCGGGCGTGATGCCGCGCACCAGTCCCGTCGCCGGCTTGCCGTTGCCGGCGCCGGGACGCGCGTCCACGGTGAGGGCGACGTTGACCTCGGGACTTGCCAGCGGCATGCCGTCGATGGTCGCGATGCCGCGGAGGCTCGCGACCACGACGCCCGGCGTCGAGGCGGCGATCTCGCTGCGTTCGGCGCTCTCCTCGCTGCCCGCGCCGAGCAGCACGACGTTGCGCGGATGCCCGCTCGCCCGCAGCGCGCCGTCCATGCCGAGCACGAACGCCATGCCGCCCATCGCCAGGAGCGACACGAGGAACGCGCCGCCCACGCTCATCGCGAGGCGTGCCGGGCTTCGCCCGAGGTTGCGCGCGGCGTAGGTGAGCGGAAGGAGCCTCATGCGCTGCGCAGCCCTTCCACGATCTCGCGCCGCGCGGCGCTCCAGGCGGGCACCACGCCGGCCACCGCGCCAAGGAGCGCGGCAAGCCCGATGCCGGCGGCCGTCACGCCGGGCCGTGCGATGACCTCGATCGAGACGCCCTCCATTGTGAAGTTGATGCCGGCGAGCTGTATGGCCGCGTGCGCCGCGAGCGCGCCGATCCCGCCGCCCGCGAGGCCCAGCATGGCCGCCTCGAGGAGCACCGTCCATGCGAGCACGCCGCCCGTGAATCCGAGGGTCTGCAGCACCGCGTGGTCGCGCACGCGGTCGCGCACGGCGAGGGCGATGGCGTTGGCGATGAGCGCGAAGACGGCGGCGAGGCTCGCCCATCCGACGACCGACGCGAACTCGACGATCACCACCACGTCGCGCGCCGCCCGCGCGATGAAGGCGGACTCGGGTCGGGTGGTCGTCGGGTTCTGGTCACGGGCGAAGCGTTCGTCGATCGCCGCGGCCACCTGCTCGAGCCGCGCGGGGTCGGAGACCTCGACGTCGAACTGGGTGACGATCCCGCCCGTGCCTCCGCGCTCGGCGGTCTCCTGCAGGAAAGGCAGGTGGACGTAGGCGACGTTGCGGTCCTGCGGGTCGTCGCTGGCGAAGATGCCCGCGACCCAGCAGGTCACGCCCGCCGCGGTGAAGCGGTCGCCCACCCGGATGCCGCGGCGCGAGGCGAGCGACTGCCCGACGAGCGCCGCGTCGCCGCGGCGCCGCCAGTCATCCGCGCTTCCCGCGGTCAGCGTGGCCTCGCGCAGCTTTGCCTCGATGAACCCCTCCTCCGGGACGCCGCGGAAGGTCACGACATCGAGCGACGCCCGGCAGTTGCTGACCACGATCTTGATCGGCACCACCGACCGGACGCCGTCGATGCGCCGGATCTCGTGCTCGTAGGACTGCGGCAGGCGGCTCGCGAACGGGCAGAACCGGTTCAGCCGGTAGACGACGAGGCGGGTCTCGCCGGAACCGGCCTCGGTGGCACGCCGCACGCCCTCGCGCATGCTCTCGACGAAGGCGAAGAGGAACGTGGCGACCGCGATGCCCGCCACGGTGAGCAGCGTGCGCGTCGGGCGGCGCGCGAGGTTGCGCCAGACGTAGGGGACGACCGAGGCGTAGATGCTCATGCCGCCACCCCATGCGCGGGTGCGTCGATCACCAGGCCCTTGTCGAGCCGGACGGTGCGGGCGGCCCGCGCGGCCGTCGCCGGGTCGTGCGTCACCATGACCAGGGTCTGCCCGAGCTCGCGGTTCAGCCGCGCGAGCAGGTCCATTACCTGACCGGCGCTCTCGCGGTCGAGGTCGCCGGTTGGTTCATCCGCCAGCAGCAGGCTTGGGCGGGTCACGATCGCACGGGCGATGGCGACTCGCTGCTCCTGGCCGCCGGAGAGCTGCCGGGGCAGGTGCGCATGGCGGTCGGCCAGCCCGACCAGCTCGAGGGCCTCGGCGACCCGGCGATGACGCTCGCCGCGGGACATCGGGTGGAGCAGGAGCGGCAGCTCGACGTTCTCGTAGGCCGTGAGCACCGGCACGAGGTTGTAGAGCTGGAACACGTATCCGACGTGCCCGCTGCGCCAGCGCGCCAGGGCCGTGCGCCCCAGTCGGGCGATGTCGGTGCCACCCACCTCGATCGATCCGGCCGTCGGCCGGTCGATGCCCGCGAGCAGGTTGAGGAGCGTGGTCTTGCCGGACCCCGACGGTCCCATCAGGGCGACGAAGCCGCCCGCCTCGATCGAGAGGTCGACGCCCATCAGGGTCTGGATGACCTGGTCCCCGCGCCGGTAGTCCTTGCGCAGGCCACGGCACTCAATCGCGGACATCGGGCACCTCCTTCTGCATGGTGCGTGCGGGCGTGGATGCCGGCGGATCGCCGTCGCGCCATGACGGGTCGACGGCGACGTGGGCGCCCGGCCCGGCATCCGAGTCCGCCGTGACGAGCAGGTCGCCGAGTCTCAGGCCGCCCGTGACCTCCACCCATCCCCCGTCGCGGCCCTCGCCGACCTGCACCGGACGGCGCTCGACCGTGCCGCGGCCTTCGGCGATGGAGGCGACGATCCGGACGTGCGCCGACTCACCGGAGCGCTCGATGCACTCGTCGCGCGCCCACAGCCGAGTTCGCCCGGCGGGGGCGGCACCGGCCGCGCCGGCGGCCGCGCGCGGATAGATGCGCACGCGCGCCAGCATGTCCGGCGTCAGGCCCGCCGGCGGCGAGTCGATGCGCACCTTCACCTGGACGGTGTTCTTGGCGACGTCCGCCTGGCGGACGAAGCGCGCGACCTCGCCCCGAAGGACCTGGTCGGGGAATGCGTCGATGCGGACCTCCGCGCGGTCGCCCACGCCGACGGCGCCGATGTCGGCGAGCGGCACGTCCGCGCGGACCTGGAGGCTCGCCGGATCGAAGAGTTCCGCAAGCGGCATCTCGTCTGCCATCCCGACCGCGGTGCCGGGCACGACGCGACGCGACATCACGGTGCCCGACGCCGGTGCGCGGATCACCGTGCGCTCGAGGGCGAGCGCCTTCATGCGCCGGTCCGCGGCGGCGGCCTGGACGCCCGCATCCATCGCGGCCACCCGAAGCTTGAGCCGAGCCACCTCGCCGGCGCTTGCCGCGCCCTTGTCGACGAGGCGCGACTTCCGGGCGTACTCGTCGGCCATCTCGTCGCGCCGGGCGGTCGCCTCGGCGAGTGCGGCGTCGGAAAGGTCGAGCGTGATCCGCGCCTCCTCGTCGAAGAGCTCGGCGACCACGTCGCCCTCCTTCACCTGCTGGCCCTCGAGGACCTTCACGGTGCGGACGGTGCCCGGCACGAGCGCGCGGACGCCGATCGGAAACGGCGCCGGCTCCACCCATCCCGGTGCCTGGATAGGCGCGCCCTCGCGCAGCTCGCCCGCAGCCGAGGGGGCCGCGGCCTGGCGCGCGACCACCGGGCGGACCGTCACGGTCCGCACGGGCGCGATCGAACGCCAGCCGGTCCACGCAAGCAGCGACGCCGCGCCGGCGACGAGGGCCACGGGCAGGGCGATGCGGGTGAGGAGGTGCCGGGACGGGGCGGGAATCGCGGTCATTGCATGGTCTCCATGGCGGCGAAGTCGAGCGGCTGCGCGGGGCCGAGCCCGCCCATCCCGATGCCCATGGTGTCTGGGGCGGCCATCGGCGCGTTGCCGCCCATCGACGGCAGGCGGCCACCCGCAAGGGCGCGCTCGAATCCGAGCGCGGCGATCGTGCGGTCGCGCTCGGCGCGCGCGAGCTGGATGCGGATGTGGTTCACCTGGTGCTCGCTGCGCCAGAGCGAGATCGCCGGCCGGTCGCCTTCGGCCACGGCCGCCTCGAGGATCGCCTTGTTCGATTCGTAGGAGGCGAGCGTGGTGCCCCGAAGCATGGACTCGTGGTGGGATGCGGCGTCGACCGCAGCGAGCGCACGGCGCGCATCGGCGACGGCGCGCTGCCGCAGCGCCTCGGCGTCGAGCCGCGC
The DNA here is from genome assembly GCA_040374835.1 of Phycisphaeraceae bacterium. Classification (GTDB taxonomy): domain Bacteria; phylum Planctomycetota; class Phycisphaerae; order Phycisphaerales; family SM1A02; genus UBA966. The sequence goes on from JBEITQ010000048.1 coordinate 9,866, forward strand.
GAGCTCGGCATCCTGCTCGGCGGCACGCACCCGGAAGCGGCCGTCGTTGAAGACGGGCACGGTGACCTGTGCCTGCAGCATCACGGACTGGTCGTCCTCCATGTCCCGTTCCCAGCCGGCGCCGACCATCACCGACGGGGCGCGCGACGCGACCGCGAGGGCCAGGCGCGCTTCCGCGGCCGTCACGCGCGCCTCGGCCGCGCGCAGGTCGAGCCTTCGGTCGGCGACCAGCCGGCGAAGGGCGTCGTCGTCCTCGGGCACCGGGGGCTCGGCCACGGCGCATGCCTCGCGCGCGGCACGCGCGCCGCGCGAGGCGACGTCCCAGGCGAGCCCGGCGTCCCCGCGGC
>JBEITQ010000102.1:0-6869 GCA_040374835.1 Phycisphaeraceae bacterium
CGGCCTCGGATGGCAGGGGGCGATCGACGCCATCCGCCCGCACGTGACGGCGGTGTGGCAGTCGTGGAGCCCCGTGCAGCGGCGGCGGTTTCTGCGCCACGCGCGGCCGGCCTGGGAGGTGCACCGCCACCGCGCGCCGCGCGCGGTGCTCGACGACCTTGGGCAGCAGATGATCGAGGGAACGGTCGTCGTGGAGCGTGGTGCGCTCGTCGCGCTGCATCCGGCGCCGGGCGGCGCGGTCGAGGCGCAGGTGAAGGGACCGGACGGCGTGTGGCGGTCGCACCGCGTGGCGAGGATCTTCAACTGCATCGGACCGGCGATGGGAATCAGCGACACGGTGGACCCGATGCTGGCGTCGCTGCTGCGCTCGGGACTGGCCGTCGAGGACGGCGCCGGCATCGGCCTGCGCACGGGGCCGGACGGCGAGCTGGTCGGGCGGTCGGGCGTGGGCGACGACCGCATCCTGCTCGTCGGCGCGCTGCGCCGCGGCGACCTCTGGGAATCGACCGCGGTGCCCGAGCTGCGCGTGCAGGCCGCGCGCGCGGCGGCGCACGTGGCGGCGGCGCTTGCGGGAGTGCCGTCCTGATGCTCGTCGGCAGCCACCTCAGCATCGCGGGCGGCATGCACCGGGCGATCGAGTCGGCCATTCGCCTCGGGCTCGACTGCGTGCAGGTCTTCACCAAGAACCAGCGCCAGTGGCGGGTGAAGCCGCTCCTGGAGTCGGAGGTGAGGGAGTTCCGCGCCGCGGTCCGCGACGCCGGCTGGGACCGCCATCCCGAGCGCCGGCTCGTCAGCCACAACAGCTACCTCGTGAACCTGGCATCGCCCGACCGCGCCATGCGTGCGCGCAGCCGCGCCCTGCAGCGCGAGGAGGTGGAGCGCTGCGAGGCGCTCGGCATCCCGTCCTGCGTCATGCATCCGGGCGCGCACCTCGGCACTGCCGGCGACGCGCGCGACGAGGCGGCCGGGATCAAGCGCCTGGCCGCGGAACTCGACGCGATCCATCGCGAGACGCACGGCTACGCCACCGTCACGTGCATCGAGAACACGGTCGGCAGCGGCACCAACCTCGGCGGACCGTTTGAGCACCTCGCGCGCATCCGCGACTCGGTCCGTGATCCAGGCCGCGTCGCGTTCTGCGTCGACACGTGCCACGCGACCGCGTTCGGCCACGATGCGTCGACCCCCGCGAAGGCGAAGGCCTTCTGGAAGTCGCTCGATGCGGTCGTCGGCCTCGGGTCGGTGCGCGTGATCCATGCGAACGACAGCGTGGGCGCGCTGGGGTCGCACCTTGATCGCCATGCGCACCTCGGCGCCGGTGCATGCGGACGCGCGTTCTTCGACTCGCTCGCGCACCTGCGCGCGCTGCGGAACGTCCCCTGCATCATGGAGACGCCGAAGGAAGGGCGGCTGCGCGGCCGCGACCCGGACCGCGCGAACGCGGCGTGGCTGCGCGCGCTGATGCTCGTCATGGCCTGTTCGATTTCGGCCGTGCTGCTCGGCGGCTGCCGGCCCTGGGCGAAGACCGGCGCCGATGCGGCCCTGTCGCGGCCGAGCACGGCGGTCGCGCCGACCCCGGAAGAGGCCGGCCGCATGCAGCGCGCCCAGGATGTCGCCGCGCGCGGCGAGTACCAGGAGGCGCTGGCCGAGTTCCGCGCGCTGCTTGCCGAGAACCCGCGCCTGGCCGCGGCGCAGGTGGCGGTGGGGCAGGTGACCCGCGAGCAGGGCGACCTGCGCGCCGCGCAGCGCTCGTACGAGGCCGCGCTGCAGGTCGACCCGCGCAACGTCGATGCGCTGGTCGGCCTCGCGGGCGTGCATGCCGAGGCGGGGCGGACCGACGAGGCGCTGCGGAACTACCGGCAGGCGCTGTCGGTGGCGCCATCGGACCAGCGTGCCGTCACCGGCGTGGCCGACATGCTCGAGCGGGGCGGCGACCAGGTGGCGGCGTTGCCGTTCCTGGAGCGCCGCTGCGCCGATGCGGGTGCCGATGCGGAGGCATGGACGCGCCTCGGACGTGCGTATCTCCTTGCCGGGCGAACGGCGGACGCAAGCGCGGCCTTCGAGGAGGCTGCCGCGCTCGGGGAGGTGTCCGAGCAGACGATGGACGGCATGATCGCCGCCTACATGACCGAGCGCCGCTTCATGGAAGCCTCGAGCGCGGCCGACGAGTTCGCGCGGCGCTGGCCGTCGGCGCAGGCCCACGAGCGCGCCGCGTGGCTCTCCTTCCGTGCCGGCGACTATGAGCGCGCCGCCTCCGGCTACCGCGCGGCCGCGGCGCTCGACGGCGCGAGCGTCCGCGCCTGGAACGGGATCGGCACCTGCGCCCTCAACGCCTGGCTCCTGAGCGACCGGCTCGACGGCGCCGCCCGCGAGGAGGCCCGGCGCGCCTTCGAGCGCAGCCTGGAGCTCCGTCCCGACCAGCCGCAGGTCTCCCGGCTGCTGCGCACCTGGGCGCCGTGAGCGGTCCCGGCGCATAGGCTTTCCGGCCATGCCCGACCCGACGCTCCTCGAGTGCTTCCCGACCCCCACCGACGTGCCCTTCGTGATCGAGCACGTCAACGAGGAGTTCACGTCCGTCTGCCCGAAGACCGGCCACCCCGACTTCGCGCGGATCATCCTGCGCTACCAGCCGGCGAAGGCGTGCATCGAGCTGAAGAGCCTGAAGCTCTACCACCAGAGCTTCCGCAACGAGGGGATCTTCTACGAGGCGGTCACCAACCGCATGCGCGACGACCTGGCCGCGGCGATGAAGCCGGCGTGGATGCAGCTGATCACCGAGTGGCGCGGCCGCGGCGGCATCCACAGCCGCATCATGGCGACGTCGGGGCCGGTGCCGCCGGAATGGTCACGGGGCTGAGGCCGCCGATGGCGGCCGGCCCGCCGCGCCGCCGGGGCCCGAGCGCGGGGATGCGCTTGACCTGGTCGGGCGTCAGCATCGATCGCAGCCGTCGCAGGCTGCGGGCGTCCAGCTCGGTGCGCTCGAACCGCGCGTCCTCGAGGAGCCGCGACGAGTCGAAGAGCGTCTCGAAGTTCCCGTCGGCCTCGCCGGCGGCCGCGTCGCGCAGCGTCTGCGCCACCTGCAGCTCGGCGATCGAATTGCATGCCGCGGCGTGGAGCGCCGCGTGGTCGGTGCGCAGGGCATCGAGCTGCGTGCGCTGGCGGTCGGTCAGGTCATCGAGTCCGCGTGCGCGGTCGATGGCAGGCAAGGCGTCCTTGGGGTCGCGCTGCGATCCCGGCGCGGCGCGCGCGTTCCACGCGGCGCGGAACGCCCCGCGCAGCTCGGCAGGGATCGCCGCCTCGACTGCGTCGCGCCCGGCCACCGAGGCCGCGACCACCGCGGTGCGCGACCGGTCGATCTGGCCGTAGAGGTCCATGCGGCGCTTCATCGCCTCGGGGTCGGCCTGCATGGCGAACTGCTGCGGCCCGGCGCCCTCCTGCTTGGTCGTGGCCATCGCCTCGCGCATGCGTGCGGCGTCGGAACGCGAGATCAGGAGGAGATCGGTGCCGCCGGTCCGCAGCGCCGCCCGCTTCGCCTCGACCGCGGCGCTCGCCTGCGGCGACCATGCGTCGATGGCGGCACGCGCGGCGATCCGGGCCGCGTCGCTCGTCTCGGCGGGAAGCACATCCCACGGCTCGACGAACCGGGTGGACCCATCGACCACGACTCCCTCGAGCGGGTAGCGCACGGCATTGGTGCGGGTGCGAGCGCGGCGGGCCAGTGCCGCGTCGGCGGCGCCCCCGGCAGGCGTGCCAAGTGCGGCAACCGAGCCGATGAACTCGGCATCGAGGGCCGCCAGCCGCTCGACGTACCGGTCGATCTCGGGGACTGACTTGCGCAGGTTCGCCTCGGGGACCTCGGGCTCGCCGTCGTCGTTGCCCACCCAGCGCACCGAGGTGCCGCGGAGCATCTCGCGAACGCCGGTTCCCAGCTCCTCGTCGAGCGCGCGCACGCGGCTGCGATAGTCGTCGAGCAGGCTGGCGACCGTGGCGCCGTCGCCCGGAACGCCGAGGAGCGAGGCGATCGATCGCGCCTCGGCGTCGTCGATCGCCGCCGGCAGGCGCGCACCGCAGAACTGCATGCCGGCTTCGTCCATCTCGATCGCGGTGGCGTCGAGCGCGCCGTCGACCATCTCGATCGAGGCATCGCCCAGGACGATCGCGCCGCCCTGGAGGTCCGACGCATCGAGCGTGAACGTCATGACATTGTTCTCGCCGGCTTCGGGCGGCGCGGGCACGGCCTCGCCCGGCTCGGAGGGCGTCGCCGCCACCGTGATCGAGGAAGCGATCATCATGCCCACCGCCTCCAGGGCTTCTCCGCCCGCGACACCGCTGCCTTCGCGGCCGGGAAGGGACGGGCCGCCGCGGCCGCCGGCCACGAGCATCTGCCTTCCATCCGGCTTCGCCTCGGCGTTGGCGAGGTGGAAGTCGCGGTTGGCCTCGTCGGCACCGGCGAGCGCCTGCCAGGCCGCGCGGTCTGCGGCCCGGCGCGGTTCATCGAGCGCCTGCGTGCTCGTGAACGGGCCACCCTGCTCGGATGCCTCGGCCATCTTGAGCGTGGCTGGCCACCATGCGGCCCACCACGTCGCGGCGATGGCCTCGATGGCCGCGCGCCGCTCGGCGGGCAGGTCGTCGCCCAGCAGCTGCCCGATCGCCCGCTCCGGCGCACGTTCATCGGACGTCGCCGGCCAGATCCTGCGCGCGGCGGTCGAGCACACCGCGCGCGCATCCGCCGGCGGCAGCGCCGCGGCCACGGCCGCCAGCGCATCGCGATGGACCTGCCCGACGGCGGCGTAGGCCTCGCGCATCGCCTTTCGCTCCGCCTCGCGGTCCCCCTTGCCCTCGCGGGCCTGTGCAGCGGCGCGGTCGTACGCATCGCGGGCGTCCGCGGCGCGCACCAGTGCCGACTCCAGGCGCTCGTCGAGGGGTGCGGTGGCACGTAACGCCGCCGTCACCACCACCGGATCGATGCCGGCACGCGACAGGGATGCGTCGATATCGGTCGACGCCACGCGCACGCCGAGGCTGGCGGGCGGCATGGTGGCCCGGATGGCGTTGCGGCGCGCCTTGGCACGCTCGCGCGCGAGCGCCGGCTGCTGCTCGGCCGTCGCCACCGCCCCGAGCGCGGCGAAAAGGTCGTCCACCGTGGCCAGCATGCGCGTGCGCAGGTCGCGGGCGGCCTTGCTCCGTTCCTCGACCGCGCGCGCGGAACGGTCGAAGAGCCCCACGCCCCGCGCCTGCGCGTCGGCTGCGCGCTTCGCCTCGAACATGCGCGCCTGCGCGTCGTCGAACATGGAACCGGCCGTGGTGCGCTGGCCTTCGTCGAAGCCAACCGCCTCCATCGCGGCGTCGAAGTCGGCGCCGCTCATGACGGCGCGGATGCGCGGGCCCTGCGGCTGGGTGAACTCCACGAAGTCGGGCACGTTCTGCGCCTGGGCGGGCGGCGCGGCGAGCGCGGAGAGCAGGGCGGAGGCGAGGGCGATGGTTCGGATCTGCATCGTGGTCTCTCTCAATCCAGGCCGTTGGCCTTCAGGTGGGCGCGCATCTCGCCGTGCCAGCGCATCAGCGCGACGTCGGCCATCGTGTCGTGGGTCTGCCCCGGGGCGAGATCAATGTAGCCCGGCCCCGGGGGGAACGGCCGTGCGGTCGCGGCACGCGCCTTCACCAATGCGTCGACCGCATCTCGCAGCCCTTCCACGGCACGCTCCAGGAAGAACCCGTCGCGCGTGCCGCAGAGGAGCCGCACGCGGTCGCGCAGGATGGGCACGAACCGGTCCGGGTCGCGCTCGACCATGCGCCGGATGTCGTGCCGCGACCACTGCGACTCGACCACCGTGCGGTCGATCTCGCCGGTGACGGCGTCGAACATCGGCTGCGGGCGCCGCGTGGCCGGGTCGACCGCGCTCCACCAGGCGCTCCACGCGTCCCACTGCTGGCCGCTCGTGCGATTCGGGCCGAGCACGTGCTCCATCGCCGCCTCCTGGCGGACGGTCATGCACGTGCGTTCCACCGCGTCCATGACGAACTCGCGGTAGGACGGACGGTCGCGTCCGTCGGCCGCGGTGAAGAGGCTGGCATCGCGGTAGAGGTCGCTCGTCTGGAAGCGGGAGAAGTCGACCGGGTCGGGAGCGCTCGCGAAGCAGGCGCCGAAGGTCTCCGGGTGCGTGAGCTGGAGCCACAGCGCGCTCCATCCGCCGCTCGAGTGGCCCGTCACGATCCGCGCCTCCGGTCGCCGCACCAGCCGGAACTGGCGCTCGAGGGCCGGGATGAACTCCTCGACCAGCGCACGCGCGCGCGGACCGTTGGCGGCGCTGTCGACGAAGCCGTGGTGGCCGAGCGGGCCCTCCGGGTCGAGCACGATCCACGCGGCCTGCGCGACCACCTGCGTGCTGCCCGGGGTCGACAGCATGCGCGCGAAGGTGTCGGCACCGGTGTGCCGGCCGCCGAAGCCCGGCACCACGTAGACCGCCGGGAACATGCGCCGCCGGTGGTCGGGGTCATCCCAGCCGGGCGGCAGCGCCACGCCGGCGCGCATCGTGACGGGGCGGCCGAGCGCGGTCGAGAGGATCTCGCTGCGAAGCTCGAACCAGCGAAGGTTCGGTGCCGACGGCAGGGACTCGGGTTCGAGGGCATCGGCCAGGTCGAGCGCGAGGTCGTCGGCCGCGGACCGCCGGAACGTCACCGTCTGCACGAGGCTCGCGAGGTTGCCGGGCGCGTCGGGGCCGGGCTCGTCGGCCGAGCGGTCGAAGACGGCCTGCACGCGGTACGTGCCGTCGAGCTCGGCGATCGGGACCGGGAAGGAGAGCGCATCCGCGCCAAGCTCGATCGCCTGCCCCGGCACGAGCCGTTCGACCGGCACGGAGAACATCGGC
>JBEITQ010000237.1:0-2263 GCA_040374835.1 Phycisphaeraceae bacterium
CGGCCCCCGCCCCCGCGCCCGCCCCGGCACCCACGCCATGATCCGGTCGATGACCGGCTTCGGCTCGGCCTCGGCCGAGCTCGACGGCGCCCGCTGCACCGTCGAGGTCCGCTCGGTCAACAACCGCTTCTACAAGTCGTCGATGCGGCTGCCGTCGCAGCTCGAGACGCTCGAGCCCGACATCGACGCCGCCGTGATGCGCCGCCTCGCGCGCGGCAGCGTGACGATCGCCGTGCGCTGGACCGAGGTCGCCTCGCGTTCGGTGGCGCGGATCAACGTCGCGGCGCTCGAGGCCTACATCCACCAGCTGAGCGGCGCCGGCCTGCATGGCCTGGGCAAGGATCTGCGCGTGGCCGACCTGCTGCCGCTGCCCGGGGTCATCGTCGACGACCGTGCCGAGGCGATGGCCGAGGCGGCGCGCCCGCTCGTGATGCGGCTCGTCGAGCAGGCGTGCGACGCGCTGCTCGAGATGCGCCGCCGCGAGGGCGAGGCCCTCCGCGCGCTGCTCGCCGGGTTCGGCGACCAGGTCGAGTCGCGCCTTGCGGAGATCCGCGTGCGCGCGCCCGAGGTGACGGCCGGCTACCAGGACCGCCTGCGCCAGCGCCTTGCGACGGCGCTCAAGGACCTCGGCGCGACCGTGAGCGACGCCGACCTCGTGCGCGAGGTGGCGATCTTCGCCGAGCGCTCCGACATCGCCGAGGAGGTGGCGCGCCTCTCCGGGCACGTCGCCCAGTTCCGCTCGGTGATCGATGCCTCGAACCCGCAGCCGGCGGGGCGCACGCTCGACTTCCTGGCGCAGGAGATGCTGCGCGAGGCGAACACCATCGCCTCCAAGAGCGGCGACGTCGAGATCAGCCGCCGCGTGGTCGAGATCAAGACCGCCATCGACCGGATCAAGGAACAGGCGCAGAACGCCGAATGAGCCCGCACCCGCGAGGGGAACTCACCCGCGAGGAACTGCGCGCGGTGGTGAACGGCTACGGTCTGCGCGGGCCGGTCCGCTTCGAGCCGATCGCGCGCGGGGCCTCGCGCCTCGCGAAGGGCCGCCTGCGGACCGCCGGCGGGGACTGGATGCTCAAGCTGCGCTCGCCGGAGGCCATGCCGCCGGGGCATGCCTCGTTCCTGCACCGGTTCCAGGCGTACCTCGACGCGGCGGGCGTGCCGCTTGCGCCGCTCGCGCACACCCCGCAGGGCGCGTGGTCGCTCGACGTCGGCGACGCGCTGGTCGAGCTCTACCGCTGGATCCCGGGCGGCCGCTGGGAGCGCACCGAGGCGGAGGCGCGCGCCGCCGGGGCGGGGCTCGGGCGCCTGCTGCGCGTGTCGCCGCACTTCGAGGCAGGCCCGCACGCGCCGTCCATCTCCTTCCACCGGCCGGGATCGCTCGCGGGCGCCGCGCGACCGGTGGTCGAGGCCGCACGGCGTGCCGATCCCGACACCGATGCCGCGTCGCTGCGCGCGACCGTCGACCGTCTGGTCGCCCGCGCCGACCGCGCCTTCGCGCGCGCCGAGGAGGCGGGGCTCGCGGCGTCGCCGTCGATGGCCGTGCACGGCGACCTGCATCCCGGGAACGCGCTGTTCGAGTCCGGCTCGCTGCGCGCCATCCTCGACTTCGATGCCGCGCGCATCGACCGGCGCGCGTGCGAGGTGGCGAACGCGCTGCTCCACCACGGCAACGACCCGATCGCCGGCGTCGATGCGGACGCGTGGCGCGTCGAGCCCGACGTGGCACGGATGCGCGCGTACCTCGCGGGCGTCGAGGCCGCGCTCGGCGCGCCGCTCCTCGCGGAGGAACGCCGCGCGATCCCCTGGCTTATGATCGAGGCGTGCACGCTGGAGAGCGTCGTCCCCGTGGCGAAGTCGGGCCGCTTCGCGCGCCTGCGGGCGGACGCGTTCCTTGCCTACGTCGAGCGCAAGACCGCGTGGATCGAGGTCATGGCGGACTCGCTCGGCTCGGCCTGACCATCGCGGCCCTTGCCCTCGCCGTGGCCGCGCGCGACGCCTCGGCCCAGGTCCGCGAGCCGTCGCCGTGGCGGCCCGAGGCGCTCGCGGCGGTGGTGCCGGACCCGCGCATCGCGGCCCTCGCGGACGAGCTCGACGCCGACGACCACGCGACGCGCGCCCGTGCGAGCGCTGCGCTGCTCGATCCGTCGGTGCCCGAGGAGCAGGTCTGGCTGCGGCTCGCGCGCGGCGGGCTGTCCGCCGAGGCGCATCGCCGGCTCCTCGCCGTGGGCCGCTCGCGGATCGTGGACGCGCCGCGGGGTGC
>JBEITQ010000170.1:0-4689 GCA_040374835.1 Phycisphaeraceae bacterium
AGATCCGAGCCGGGGTCGGCGGCGACGAGGCCGCACTCTGGGCGGGCGACCTGCTCGAGATGTACCGGCGTGTGGCCGCGCGGCGGGGATGGTCGTGGGAAGAGATGGACGTGCGCCCGGGCGACGCCGGCGGCGTGACGCAGGCGATCGTGGAAGTGTCGGGCGCCGGCGTGTGGAGCGCTCTCGGCTACGAGGCGGGCACCCACCAGGTGAAGCGCGTGCCGAGGACCGAGGCCCAGGGCCGCGTGCACACCAGCACGGCGACGGTGGCGGTGCTTGCGGAGCCCGAGGAGGTCGAGCAGGAGGTCGACGCCGAGGAGGTGCGCGAGATCCTCACGACGGCGCAGGGCCCCGGCGGGCAGAACGTCAACAAGGTGGCGACCGCGGTGCACCTGATCCACGAACCGACCGGCATCGAGGTGCGCATGCAGGAGACGCGCAGCCAGCTGCAGAACCGCGAGCGCGCCTGGCGGCTGCTGCGTGCGCGCGTGCACGAGGCACGACGCGCGGCGGCCGAGGCGCAGCGCAGCGCCGAGCGGCGGGGCATGATGGGGTCGGGCGGGCGCGCGGAGAAGATCCGCACGTATCGCTGGAAGGAGGCCGTGGCGGTCGACCACCGGATCGAGGCGTCGTTCGCGCTCGACTCCCTGCTCGAGGGGAAGATCGACGAGCTGGTCGACGCGCTGCGCGCGCGAGACGTGGCCGAGCGGCTGGCTCGGCTGTGAGGCGCAAGCCGCGCCCCTGCCCCGCGCGTCAGTGGGGCATCGGGAAGCGCGTGCAGAAGGCGCGGATCTCCTCGCGCACCGCGGCGCACTCCGCAGCCGAGCCCTTGGCGCCCATCACGCGGTCGAGCCAGCCGGCGACGTGGGCCATCTCGGCCTCCCGCAGGCCGCGCGAGGTGAGCGCGGGGGTCCCCAGGCGCAGGCCGCTCGTCACCATCGGCGGGCGCGGGTCGTTGGGGATGCCGTTCTTGTTGACGATGATGCCGGCGGACTCGAGCCACTTCTCGGCGTCGGCGCCGGTGAGGTCGGCGTCGCGGGTGCGCAGGTCGACGAGCATCAGGTGGTTGTCGGTGCCGCCCGTGCACAGGCGGTAGTTGCGCTTGACGAGCTCCGCGGCGAGGGCGCGCGCGTTCGCGACCACCTGGCGGCTGTACGCGGTGAACTCGGGCTTGAGCGCCTCGCCGAAGGCGATCGCCTTCGCGGCGATGATGTGCATCAGCGGGCCGCCCTGGCTGCCCGGGAACACCTTGCGGTCGAGCTTGGTGGCGATCTCCGGGTCGTTGGACAGGATCAGGCCGCCGCGCGGGCCGCGGAGCGTCTTGTGCGTGGTGGTCGTGACGACGTGCGCATGCGGGAAGGGGCTGGGATGGACGCCGGTCGCCACCAAGCCGGCGATGTGCGCGATGTCGGCCATCAGGAACGCGCCCACCGAGTCGGCGATCGCGCGGAAGCGCGCGAAGTCGATCGTGCGCGAGTAGGCGCTGTAGCCGCAGATGACGAGCTTCGGGCGGCATTCCTTCGCGATGCGGCCGATCTCGTCGTAGTCGAGGAGCTCGGTCTTCGGGTCGAGCCCGTACTCGGCGATCTTGTAGAAGGTGCCGCTGAAGTTCGGCTTCAGGCCGTGGCTGAGGTGCCCGCCGCTCTTGATCGGCAGGCTGAGGACCGTGTCGCCCGGATCGAGGAGCGCCATGAACGCGGCGATGTTGGCGTTGGCGCCGCAGTGGGGCTGGACGTTGGCGAACCCGCACTTGAAGAGCTTCTTGGCGCGCTCGCGGGCGATGTCCTCGATCCGGTCGTGGAACTCGCAGCCGCCGTAGTAGCGCTTGCCGGGGTAGCCCTCGGCGTACTTGTTGGTGAGCCAGCTGCCGGCCGCGTGCATCACCGCGGGGGTGACGTGGTTCTCGCTCGCGATCAGCTCGAGCGTGGTGGCCTGGCGCTCCGCTTCCTGCGCCATGAAGCACGCCACCTCGGGATCCTGCGCGGCGACGAGCTCCACCAGTTCGCGGGACATCGGGTCGAGCGAGGCGGGCGCAAGGGCGGCGGGGGCGGCGGTGGACATGGCGCGAAATCCTAGCCCGTGACGGCCTAGCATCCGGCCCATGCGCGCGGACGCGGCAGGACGCATGGCCTACGTCACGATCCGGGTGCGGGTCGGCACGGCCACGCTCGACCTGGCCGTTCCGCCGGACGTCGATCCCGACGAACTCCGGACGCGCGTGGACGGGTGGCTGGCGGGTGCCGAGGATTCGTTCGAAGACGTGCCGACCCCGGACGGCACGCCGTTCCAGGTGGCGTGCTGGGACGCCTGCCGGCGCATCCCGCGCGGCGAGACGCGCACCTACGCGTGGCTTGCCGCCGCGGCCGGCCGCCCGGCGGCGGTGCGGGCGGCCGGGCAGGCGATGCGGCGGAACCCCCTGCCGATCGTGGTGCCCTGCCACCGCGTGGTGGCCGCCGGGGGGCGCCCGGGCGGGTTTTCGGGCAGTTGCGGGGAGGATTCCCTGGCCCTGAAGGGGCACTTGCAGAAAGTGGAGCGCGGAAGCGACCGATAGACTCTTTCCTCTTCCCCCCTTTCCCCCAGGGACACCTACGCCATGAAGCTCACGATGGTCGGAACCGGGTACGTCGGGCTCGTCACGGGCGCCTGCTTTGCCGAGACCGGCAACCACGTCACGTGCCTGGACATCGACGCGCGCAAGATCGACATGCTCCGCCGCGGCGAGAGCCCGATCTACGAGCCCGGCCTGAGCGAGATGCTCACCGCCAACATCAAGGCCGGGCGAATCCACTTCACCACCGACAAGATGGAGGCCTACCGCGAGGCGGAGGTGATCTTCATCTGCGTCGGCACGCCGAGCGACGAGGACGGCAGCGCCGACCTGCAGTACGTGCTGGCCGTGGCGCGGGACATCGCGGAGGCGCTGGAGAAGATCGGCCCCGCGGGGCCGGCGAAGACCGTGGTCGTCAAGAGCACGGTGCCGGTCGGCACGAGCCACGCCGTGCGCGACCTCATCAAGAGCCGCACCGCGGTGCCCTTCAACATCGCCGACAACCCGGAGTTCCTGAAGGAAGGCGACGCGATCAACGACTTCATGAAGCCCGACCGCATCGTCTGCGGCGTCGAGAGCAAGGAGGCCGAGACCGCCATGCGCGCGCTCTACGAGCCCTTCGTGCGCAACGGCAACCCGATCTACGTGATGGACGTGCGCAGCGCCGAGATGGTGAAGTACGCGTCGAACGCCATGCTGGCCTGCAAGATCAGCTTCATCAACGAGATCGCCAACCTCTGCGAGTACATGGGCGCGAACGTCTCGGCCGTGCGCGAGGGCATGTGCGCCGACCGCCGCATCGGCAACCAGTTCCTCTACCCGGGCCTCGGCTACGGCGGCAGCTGCTTCCCGAAGGACACGCAGGCGGTGGTCGGCATGGGCCGCGCCCACGGCTTCGACTGCAAGCTGAACGCCTCGGTGCACGTGGTCAACCAGGACCAGCGCCGGCACTTCTGGTCCAAGATGGAGCGGCGCTTCGGGAAGGACGGCCTCAAGGGACGCAAGTTCGCGTTCTGGGGCGTGGCGTTCAAGCCGCGCACCGACGACATCCGCGAGGCGCCGTCGATCGCCATCATGAAGAAGGCGATGGCCGCGGGCGCCAGCGTGGTGGCCTACGACCCGGTGGCCATGCACAACCTCTCGCGCGAGGAGCCGAACATCGCCGTCAGCGAGGACATGTACGCCATGCTCGACGGCTGCGACGCGCTCGTGATCTGCACCGAGTGGAACGAGTTCCGCTCGCCGAACTTCGGCGACATCCGCCGGCGCCTGAAGCACCCGGTCATCTTCGACGGCCGCAACCTGTACAAGCTCGACCAGATGGAGCGCGCCGGCTTCGAGTACCACTCGGTCGGCCGGCCGACGGCGGGCAAGGCGAAGGCCTGACCGCCAGGCCGGGCCCACGAGCCCGGCCCGACCACCCCCGGATCCTCCCGCGATCCGCCCCCGGCCACCCGGAGGCGGGTCGCGTCGCTTTTGGGCTGGGTTGCCGCCAAACGGCGGACGGACGTTCGGGTAACCCCCTGAAAGCATGGAAATCCGGAAAATCGACGCAAAAACCCCTCGGAACAGGCTGTTACCCCTTGCGTCCCCACCGGAAATCCCTATCTTTGCGCGGGTCCCGGGTCGTTGGACCCGGTTTCGCAAGCATTCGGGGCGCATCGGAGCGATGCGCGGCCCGGAAGAAAGAAGGTTGTCAGGATGGCCACTTCCAGCAAGCCCCGCAGCAAGGGCGAGACCCTCAAGATGATCGCCGAGAAGACCAAGCTTCCCCGCAAGCAGGTCGTGGCGGTGTTCGAGGAGCTCGGCAACATCATGAAGAAGGACCTGAGCAAGAAGGGCACCGGCACCTTCGTGGTCCACGGCATGATGAAGATCGTCGTCGTCAACAAGCCCGCCACCAAGGCGTACGAGAAGCCGAACCCCTTCAAGCCCGGCGAGATGATGACCGTGAAGGCGAAGCCCGCCTCGCGGAAGATCAAGATCCGCCCGATGAAGTCGCTCAAGTCGATGGTCGGCTGACCGTCGCTTCGACGCCTGAATCGACGAACGGGCCCCGCCTCCGGCGGGGCCCGGTCCTGTTCGTGCCCCGGACGCCAGTCCCCGCTGTGCGGCGGCACTCCCGGACAGGCGGTGCTGGC
>JBEITQ010000002.1:0-28492 GCA_040374835.1 Phycisphaeraceae bacterium
GCGGCCCGCGGGTGCGCGGCAAGCACGTTCCACAAGGCGAACTACTTCACCTTCACGCCCAGCCAGACCGCGACGTACGACTTCAGCACGTGCGGCACGTCCTGGGACACGCGCCTGGCGGTGCTCTCCTCGTGCTCGACCGCGGCGACGGCGGTGCTGCAGTGCAGCGACGATTCCTGCGGCTACCAGGCGGCGCTGGCGGTGCGCCTGACCGCCGGCACCACCTACCGCGTGCTCGTCGGAGGCTTCGGCGCCGCGGACGCCGGCCCGGGCTTTCTCTTCGTGTCGCAGCAGACCTCCGGCACGGGTGCCGACGTGATCGTCGGTGACCTCGTTGGGATCTCAAACTACGCCGCCGTGACGGTGAACGGGGCCAGCGTGGGCGCGTACGCCATCGGCACCACCAGCTGCAACATCGGCACCGCCCAGCTTGAGTGGTTCGCCTCGCCGAACAACCGGCACCCCTTCATCCCGCAGAACATGTACCGCTTCAAGGCCGGCCGGCTCGAGCAGATCGGCATAGGCTGGGGCAAGCACGGGTTCACGGCGCTGCAGGGCAGCGTCTGCGGCAGCTGCACCTCGTCCGGCACCGGGAACTACCTCGGCATCGGCTGCTCGGACCCGTACTCGTCGGGCCTGAACGGCAGCCAGTCGGGCCTGGGGTGCCGCTCCGAGGTGAACGCGGCCACCGGCGTGTTCCCCGGCACGATCAACGCCGGCATGCCCACCGCCGGCACCTCGATCCACCGGCGCATCCAGGTGCCCCGCCCGGCCCTGGACCCTGCGCAGAACGCCGGGGCGATCTTCCTCGCCGAGGGCCACTACATCGCCCAGGACGACGCCGCCGCGGGCAACGACGACAACAACTGCTCCTGGCGCACCTTCAGCGTCGGCTCGCTGAACGCCAACGGCGCCTACAACCTGACCTTCACCAACACCACGCAGCGCCAGCAGCCGGCCATCCACGCCTGGAAGACGTTCGACCCGACGGTGCGGCTGGAGAACGTCGACGTGCCGGGCGACGGGCGCCTCACGATCGCGCACACCGTGAAGAACAACGGCAACGGCACCTGGCGCTACGAGTACGCGATCCAGAACATCAACTCGCACCGCTCGGCGCGGTCGTTCGCGGTCCCGGTCCCCGCGGGCGTCTCCATCACCAACGCCGGCTTCAAGGACATCGACTACCACTCGGGCGACCCGTACTCGCCGACGGACTGGTCGATCAGCGTGTCCAACGGCCAGATCACCTGGACGGGCGCCGACTTCGCGACCGCCCCCAACGGCAACGCCCTCCGCTTCTCCACCCTCTACAACTTCTGGTTCGACGCAGCGACCGGACCGGCCGAGGCCAACGGCACCGTCGGCCTGTTCCGCCCGGGCACGGCCGGGCAGCCGAACGCGATGGTCGTGATGGTCGCCTCCCCCTCGAGCCCGACCACGAACCCCGCCGACCTGAACGGCGACGGTGCCGTCGACGGCATCGACCTCGGCATCCTGCTCTCGCAGTGGGGCACCGACGGGACCGCCGACCTGAACGACGACGGCATCGTCGACGGCATCGACCTCGGCCAGCTGCTCGGGGCGTGGACCTGACCGTCCGCGGCCGCTGAGGCCAACCGGCAATGCGCGAATCCCTCGAGTCGGCGATGCGGCCGGCTCGCGGCGGCGGGCTGGCGAACGCCCTCGCCACGGTGCGCACGATCGTGCGCACCCAGCCCGGCGATGCCGAGGCGAGGACGGTGCTGGGGTTCCTCCTGTCGCAGTCGGGCGAGCACGAGCAGGCGGCGCACCACCTCGGCCGCGTCGTCGCGGCGCAGCCGAAGGACCCGCGGGCCCGGAACAACCTGGCGAATGCGCTCATGCAGTCCGGCCGCTGGCAGGACGCCTCCGCGCAGTTGCGCACGGCGACCGAGCTCGACCCCGGCTACCGCCCGGCGTGGCTCGGCCTGTGCACGGCACTGATGCACGGCCGTGACGCCGCCGGCGCGGTGCAGGCCTCGGACGCGGCGCTGCGCATCCACGAACCGTGGCCGGAGCTCATGATGGCGCGCACCGGCGCGATGGCGATGTGCGACCGGGTGGAGGACGGGGTCGCGGAGCTGCGCCGGTCGGTCGAGCTCTTCCCGACGCACGCCGGGCTGCGCGGCTCGCTGCTCCTGTCCATCAACAGCACCGGCCGCACCGCGGAGGAGGCGGCCGAGGCGCATCGCGGGTACGCGCGGTGCGTCACGGCGCCGGCGCAGCCGCCGTCACGCGACCCCGACCCCGACCGCCCGATCCACGTGGGCATCCTGTCCGCCGACCTGCGCACGCATTCGGTGGGCTACTTCGCGCGCGCGATCCTGGCCCATCGCCCCCCGGGCAACACCGTCACGGCATTCTCTGCATCGGTGCCCACCCCGGACGATCCGATGACCGCGGACCTTCGCGCCGCGTGCGACGGATGGGTCGACGTCGCCGTGCTCGACGACGCCGCGCTCGACCGTGCCATCCGCGACCGAGGCATCGACGTCCTGGTCGAGCTCAACGGCCATACCGGCGGCAACCGGCTCCCGGCCCTCGACCGCAAGCCCGCACCCGTCATCGCCACGGCCATCGGCTACCCGAACACGACCGGCCACCCCTGCATCGACTGGCGCTTCGTGGACGCGGTCACCGACCCGCCGGGCACCGAGGCACGGTGCACCGAGCGCCTGGTCCGGCTCGACCCATGCTTCCTCTGCTACGCGCCGCCGGCGGACGTGCCCGAGCCGGCCATGCCCGGCGAGGACGCCCCGCCCACGTTCGGATCGTTCAACGAGTCGAAGAAGCTGCAGTCGGAGACCATCGCGCTGTGGGCGCCGTTGCTGCATGCGGTGCCGGAGGCGCGGCTGGCGATCAAGGCGCGCAGCGCCGCCGAGCCCACGGTCCGCGCGTCGCTCCTGGCGCGATTCGGCGCGGCGGGGATCGACGCCGGCCGCATCGACATCCTGCCGTTCGCCGCCGACACGCGCGGGCACCTCGCCCAGTACGCCCGCGTGCACGTCGCGCTCGACCCCACGCCCTACAACGGCACCACGACCACGTGCGAGGCGCTCTGGATGGGCGTGCCGGTGGTGACCCTCGAGGGCGACCGGCACGCGGCACGGGTCGGCGCCAGCCTGCTGCGCACCGCCGGGCTCGGCGAGCTGGTGGCACCGGACGCCGCGGCGTTCACGCGGATCGCGGCCGGGCTGGTCCGTGACCGCGAGCGGCTCGCGCGGATGCGGTCCGGCCTGCGCGGCACGCTCGCGGCGTCGCCGCTCATGGATGCGCCCGCCTACGGCCGCCGCTTCCACGACGCCCTCAGGGCGTGCTGGCGCGAATGGTGCGCGCGATCCAGAGCATGAGCCCGACGGCGACCAGCGCCAGCGAGGCGAACGCCGCGAAGCAGAGGTTGAGGGGAAGCCCCGCGTCGCGCATGACGCCGAAGCCCCAGTCGGCGAGGCCGCCGCAGCCGATGCTGACGAAGTTCATGATGCCGTAGCCCGTGGCCCGAGACCGGGGCGACACCAGCTGGCAGAGGATCGGCATGTTGTTGCAGTCGAAGAGCCCCCATCCCAGCCCGAAGAGCGCGAGGAACGCCACCGCCACCCCGAGCGATCCCGCGTTGCCGACGCCGAAGAGCGCCGGCACCAGGAGCGCGATCCCCACGGCGCTCGTGTAGGTGCGCCCGCGCGGCGTGCGCCGTGACCAGCGGTCCGCCGCCACGCCGCCGAGGGCCACGCCCACCATCATCGCGATCGTCGTGTAGAGCGTGGCGGACACGCCTGCGGCGCCCTGCCCCAGGCCGAACTCCTGCTTGAGGATGGCCGGCATCCAGTCGCGGACGATCCAGCCGGCGAGGGCGGGCAGCGTGAAGCACGCGACGAGCAGGAGGAACGGCAGGCTCGTGAGGAGCTCGCGGAGGGAGGCGGCCATGCCTGGCCGCGATGCCGTGCTTCCGCCATCGCCGGCCTCCACCGCGGACGCAGCCGGCAGCAACAGCGCCAGCGGCAGCGCATACAGCACGCCCACCGCGCCGGCCACATGGAAGGCGAAGCGCCAGCCGAGGTCCGGCGCATCGGCCACGTAGCCGCCGAAGCCGCCGAGCATCATGCCGGCATAGATCGCCGTCTGGTGCACGCCGACCGCGCGGGATCGCGTCGCGCCCGCGTGGTGGTCGGCGATCAGCGCAAGCGCCGCGGGGATGTAGAACGCCTCGCTGATCCCCATCAGGGTGCGCGCCCACATCAGCTCGCCGAAGGTGGTGGCGCTGCCGGTGGCCCAGGTGACCGCGCTCCACGCCACCAGGCTGGCGACGATGGTCGGGCGCCGTCCCAGCCGGTCGGCCACCAGCCCGCCGAGCGGGCTGAGGAACGCGTACATCCACTTGAACTGCCCGAGCATCAGGCCCCAGTTGGCGTCGGTTCCGATGTCGGGCACGTCGGCCATCACCGAGAACTTCATCGACGCAAGCATCTGGCGGTCGAGGTAGTTCAGGAGCGCCACGGGCCACAGGAGGGCCACGGCCATCCACGCGGTGCGAGCCCAGCCATGACCGGGCCCGAGGGCCGATGGGGTGCGCGCGTCCATAGGGAGGGCAGCGTATTCCCGCCGCCGAACCGCAAAAGCGCCGCAGGCAGCCGTTTCGGGCTGCCTGCGGCAGTGTGTGTGAGGACCGAAGTCTGCGTGCCGGTCGGGCTCCCTCGGGGGAGCGCCGAGCTCAGCGGCGGCGGCGGCGGCCGACCAGGCCGGCGGCGCCCAAGAGGGCGACCGCACCGGGGGCCGGAACCACGATCGACAGCGTGTCGACCGTCGGGTACTCACCCGAGTCCACTGCGATGGCGATGCTCGTGATGAGCGCACCCGTCGAGTAGAAGCCGGTGAAGGTCGTCGCGTTGCTGATCGAGCCGATGAAGCCCGAACCGTCCGACAGGGTGACCTGCAGGAAGGTCGGCTGGACCGCGAAGTTGAAGTCGGTGGCGAAGAACCGGCCGCCCACGCCCTGCACGCCCTGGTTGAAGGTGAAGATCATGGCCTCGGGGTTGTTCGTCGACATGAAGCCGGCGTCCGCGAACAGGCCGCCGGAGGCGGTGGCCGTCCAGGTGAAGCCCGGGGCAGACGCGAAGTTGCCGGTCAGGGGCGACGTGTAGAAGCCGGAGTACGAGGAGAACTCCTCGGTCGCGACAACCTTGCCGCTGTTGGTCGCGAAGAGCGCGAAGAGGCTGGCGTCGTTGAAGGCGATGATGCCGGCCGAGGCAGCGCCGCTCAGGGCGAAGGCGGAGGCGGCGGCAACTGGAATGATGCGGTTCAGCATTGGGGAACTCCGAGTGGAACTAGTAAGGTCTTCGGGAATCTCGACACACACACGACGGCTTGGTGTCGGTCTCGGCACGGGGGGAACCGCGAGACCCAACGGGAACAATGCCGTCGATTGAACATAGCCCCGCTTTGGGGGAGGGCAAATGGAACGGGGACGGATTGCGAAGAACTCAATGTGACCAATAAAATTGGTACTATCGCGTTCATGCTCGCACGAATCGCCTCCACCACCCGCCTCGTGGCCAGTCTGGGCCTGAGCGCCTGGTGCGTGGCGGCGGTCGCCTACGCCCCCTCGGGACCATCCCCGACGACGGCAACGGCGGCCGCGACCCTCGGCGCCGCGCTCGTGGCCGCGGGGGTGGCGGCACGCCGAATGCACTCGGCGCGCCGGAGATGGATCGCGAGGATGACCATGGTCGGGGCTTGGGTCGCGACGGTCGCCTGGTTCCTGACCGTCCCTCCTCCGGCCGAGGCCGATTGGCTGCCCGAGTGCGCCGAGGCGCCCACCGTCGAGTGGGGCGAAGGCACGGTCACGGTGCGGGGGATCCGCGACTTCGACTACCGGACGTCCGACAGCGACGCGGAGCCGAGGTGGATCGACCGCCCGTTCGAGCTCGACCGGATCCGCACCGCCGACCTGTTCTTCTCCTCCTGGGGGCCGAAGCTGATCTGCCACACCTTCGTGAGCTTCGGGTTCGAGCGGCCCGGCGGCGGCATGGAGCACGTGGCGGTGTCCATCGAGGTCCGCAAGCGCCGGGGACAGTCGTACTCCGCGGTCGGAGGCATGTTCCGGCAGTTCACGCTGGCCTATGTCTGGGCCACCGAGCGCGACGTGGTCGGGGTGCGCGCGAAGTTCCGCGGCGAGGACCTGCGCCGGTACCGGCTCGCGATGACGCCGGACGAGGTGCGCGTGCTCTTCGAGCGCTACGCCATCGACACCGAGACCCTCGCCGGCGCGCCGCGCTGGTACAACGCGGTCACGCAGAACTGCGGCGTGGACATCCTGCGCACCGCCTGGGGAGACCGGATGCCGCTGTTCCCGCCGGTCCGCATGCTGCTCAACGGCACCTGGGAGGAACGGGCGTGGGAGGACGGGCGCCTGGACCGCACCCGGTCGTTCGAGGCCGTGCGGGCCGAGGCCAACATCACCTCGGATGCGCGCGCCGCCGGGGCCGACGACTTCGGCGCCGCCATCCGGCGGCGCGACGTGGTCATGGGGGTTCGGGGGCCCGAACCGAGCGCCGCAGCGTCACCGTGAAGGTGGGCGCCTTGGGGTGGTCGGTCGTGATCTCCACGTAGTCCGGGCGGTCGAGCGCGCGCCAGCGCAGCCAGTCGATCTGGACCGACTGGACGGCCGCCGCATCCCCGGGAAGCGTTGCCGCGATCGCCGGCTGGACGCGGACGACCCGGAACGGCACGCCGTCGCCGGCCTCGAGCCGGACGACGCCCGCCGACGGCGACGCCTCGCGCTCCGGCGGCGCCTCGAGCATGCGGGGCTCGCACGTGACGAACGTGCCGACGGTGCCCTGCACCGTGATCACCGTGGGCGAGGCGCCCTGCACGAGGAACGCCACGCTCTTGACCAGCCGCTCGCCCTGCGAGTCCCCTGCGGTCACGGTGACGGTGGCCTCCGCGGTGCCGCCCGCCGGGATCGGTCCGCGCGGCCAGTCGACGGTGGTGCAGCCGCAGCTCGGGAGCGCGGCAGACAGCCGCACCTCGCGATCGGTGACGTTGCGCACCGTCACCGTGCGCGAGGAAGGCGTGCCCGGGACGAGCTCTCCGAACTCGAGGTTCGACGGCTCGACCGCGACGGCGGCGGGCCCGGCGAACTGCGTGACCTCGGGGCCCTCGCCGTCCGCGGCGTCGCCGGCCGGGCGCGTCACGAGCCATGCCACGCCGGCGAGCACGACGAGCCCCCCGAGCGCCGCCGCCGTCAGCTGGGAACGATCGATCGCCATGGTGGCCTGCGCGTGCGCCGCCGAGCGCGGGTCAGAACCCGACCGCGGGCTTGTTGCCGATCTTGGTCATGTCCACGGTCTTGGTCCACGCCTCGAGGCCGGTGCGCAGGTTGGTCAGCGTCAGGCGGAAGGTGTAGGTGGACTGCTTGGTGTCGCCGGCCGAGCGCTTCACCTGCGTGATCTTGCCGGTCAGCGAGAAGTCGGGGTCGGGCAGCTGGGTCTTGCCGTCGCCCTTCAGGAACGCCTCGCGGCGCAGGACGTCCTGCGCGGTCTTGTCCTCGGCGTTGTTGCCGAAGGTGGTGACCACGGTGGCCTGTCCGCCGTTCACCAGCTGCTCGCGCATGCGGTAGGTCAGCTCGCCCACGTCGAAGCGCGAGCTCGTGTCGTTGACCACGTCGCTGACGACGAGCTGCGCGGGCCGGTTCTTCCCGGTCTTCAGGATCCCCGTCTCGGCCAGCGACTCCAGCATTCCGCTGGTGGCCTTCAGGATGTCCTGCATGTCGACCTCTCCGGGGCTCACGATGCCCTCGGTGCTCCCGGTCTCGATGTAGCGGGCGCGCTCGCCGCAGGCGGCGAGGGCGAGGAGTGCGGCGACGGCGGCGGCGATGGGGCGGATCGGCATGGTGGCGCTCCGGAGGGGCATGGGGCTCGGGTCAGGTGTCCGCGCGGCGGACCTGGAGCCGGAAGTCGGTGGCGGACTCGCTGGGCGCGACGGAGCGGATCACGGTCGACCCGCCGGACGGGACGTTCGTCGACTTCCACTGGCTGGTCATCGACGGGATGACCGAGCCGTTGGCATCCACCCAGTCGAACCGGTACGCGAAGGTGCGGTACGAGAAGCCGTTGTTCTCCACGTCGACCTGCACCTCGAGCGGTCCGCCCTTGGTCGGCTGCATGCGGACTTCCTTGCAGCTGAGGAAGATCTCGGTGAGCAGGTCGTTCACGCGTGTCTGCGCGGTGACGGCGGTCTTCGCCGGCTCGGTGCGCGTCGACGTGGTGTTGACGGTGCCGCATCCGGCGATCGAGCACAGTGCGGCGAGGACGGCGGGTCGGGAGAGCGTCGTCATGGCGTGGTCGGCGTGGGTGGCGCGTCGAGGACCGGGTCGTGATGGTCGGCCGGGATCGGCGGACCGACGACCTCGCCTCCACGGTACATCATGACCGAGGGCGTCGAGGTCGATGCGGAAGGCAGCGTCACCAGCGCGATGTTCGGGGCTCCGGGCTGCACGTACAGCCGGCAGAGCCGCGACCCGTCGCCGCGCCGCAGCAGGATGCGGCCCGACGACGGCGTGGGCACGCGCAGGAGCGCCACCTGCTTCGGCATCGTGGTCCAGGCGCGCAGGTCGGCGGCGGTCGAGCCGGCCTGGTAGGCGATGCCCGCGATCTGCACCAGGAGTCCCGCGGTGGAGCTGGACTGGTACGCCGACTGGCTCGCCGCCCACGTGGCCGCGGCCTTCGACGCCGAGCTGATGATTTCCTGCGTGACGATCGCCGGCAGGCGCCCGTCGAAGTCGACCTCGACCATCGCGTCGATGTCCGCGAGGAGCTCGGACCGGCCGCCGCCCTCGCCCTCGACCATCACCTCGGGCACGAAGTCCGCGCGCCGGCGCAGGATCGGGAAGGCCGCCGACACGTAGTTCACCTGCCCCACCGGGATGGGGATGTCGAGCCGGAACTCGCGGTAGTCGGGTGCGAGGCCCGTGAGGAAGAAGATCCACGTCACCGCGGGGTCGCCGGTCCCGTCGACCAGCGCGATGTCCTTTGCCGCCGCCGCCAGGCCGGGCATCATCTCCTGCACCGCCCGCAGGTCGGCGCGGGCGTTCTGCCGGTCGCCCGCGTCGCTTCCGGCGGCGATCATGGTGACCGCGCGCAGGTAGCTCGTGAAGGGGTTGGCGAACGACGCCTTGCCGAGGGTGGCCGGGTCGGCGGCCCATTCGCCGCGCACCCGCGCCACGGCGTCGGTGGCGACCGAGGAGTCCCACCCTTCCTTCTTCCACTCGGCGTTGGCCTTCTCCTGCGCCGCGTTCACGTCCTTGACGTAGCGGGCCACCGCGTCCTGCTGGAAGTCGGCGGCGCGGTTGAGCTCGATGCGGGCGTTGGCCACGTCGCCGAGCCACAGGTAGTTGGCCCCCTGCAGGGTGCACAGCATGATGCGCTCCGGCGGCGTGGCCCGGTAGATGCGCATCGTCTGGTTCACGGCCGTGGTGACGACGGCCTCGCTGACGGTGGCCTCGGCCTTCGCGTCGAGGTAGGGACGCACCGCCTCGTAGGCCTTGCCGTACCACCCGATCGACTCGGGGATGGCGCCATCGGCCTGGCACGTGCGCCCGGCGGCCAGCCACCACACCAGGCGATCCTGCTGGTCGTCGCCCTTGCGCTCGCACGCGGCCTCCGCGAGCGAGCGCGCCTCGGGGTAGTTCCCGGCGGCGAAGGCACGGTCGATGGCCGCCGCGTCGCGGCGCAGTTCCTGCTGGCAGCCCGCCGACGCGAGCGCGGCCACGACGATCGAGCCAGCCCAGGCCCTCGTGCGGCGGCTCACGGGACCAGCTGCCACCAGAGAGATTCGCCGCCCACGTTCAGGTTCTGCACGTTCGAGGTGTCGATCCTCACGCTGCTTTGCTTCAGGAAGTCGGCGATGGCGCGGACCTTGATGAGCTCCGCGTCGCGCAGCACGGCGCCGTTCTTCAGGTCGTTGAAGAACGCCGCATCGCGCTGCCAGTTGACGCGCCCTTCGGGCGAGAGCTGCATGGGCACCGAGATGGCAAGCCCCTCGCGGGCGTTGATCATCAGCTCGACGGGCTCGAGCCCCGGGCGCTGGAAGCGCGCGCGGTGCAGGCCGGGCCGGAGCGGGTAGCTGCCCGGGCAGTTGCCGATCGCGATGCCGTCGATGATCACCTGCACGTCCATCGGTGCAAGCTGGTAGTTGTTCGCGCCCACCACGTACTGGCCGGAGGCGTCGACGCGGACGTCCGGCACGCTCAGGTCGGCGAGCACCGCGCCGAAGCGCACCTGCACGTCGGCGGCCGCCGCGGCGGCGACGACGCGGCCCGACTCGATCGCCGCGCGGACCGGGGGACCCATGCGGACGGCGGCATCGCGCAGCACCTGGTCGATCGCGTCGACCTCGACCTTCAGCTCGCGGGTGCTGCGGTTGGCGAAGTCCGCCTGCACCGTGCCGGCCGCCTTGCTGGCGCCGGTGGCGCCGTCGAGCACGCCGTAGGTGGCGACGAGCGTCCACTGCTCCACGTCGGTGGCCGTGCCGGTGGACGGGTCGTCGAGCCGGCGCTTCGCGGTCTGCAGCTGCGAGATGGACGCCGTGAGCACGAGGTCCGCCCCCATCTGCGCCGCCAGCTGCGATGCCGACGTGCGGTCGGAGAGCAGCCGATCGACGGTCTCGGCGTCGGGGCCAGCCGTGCCCGCGTTGGCCCCGGCGCGCGCGAAGCGATTCACCGCGTTCACCACGTCCTCGCGGCGGATGATCTCGGTCGCGGGACCGCTGACCGCCGCCGTCACCAGGTCCTCGAAGACCGGCACCTTCTCCTCGGGAATGCAGCCCGGGCGCTGCTTGACGAAGATCGCGAGGCGCAGCGGGCGGGCCGCCGCGGAGGCCGAGCCGCCCGGAGCGGCGGACCCGCCTGCCGGTGCCCCAGCGGGGGCCGGCGAGCCGGCGGCGCCGGGCGATGGGGGCGCGGCACCCGTCGACGAGCCCGTCGCCTCTCCGTCGGGATTCACGCCCGCGGGCAGGCCGCCGGGCCGCAGCCGCAGCACCGCGCCGCGATCGATGCCGCGGTCCTCGATGGCCTGCGCGGTCGACACGCGCGTGCCTGCATCGAGGACGCGCGCCCAGCCGACGCTGACTTCCTCGGCCCCGAGCTGCTCGCCGGTGTCGGGGTCGACCATCGCCTCGCCCATCGAGAACACCTCGTAGACCTGGCCCGCGGCCACGCCCTGGTCGGCGCTGCGGTTGAAGGTGATCTTGCCCATCGTGTAGCCGACCACGCGCGCCGGCGAGATCGAGTCGGCGATGCTCGCCGCGGCCTCGCGCGCCAGTCGCGCGGCCGCCTGGCCGAGCACGACGTTCGTCTTGCTGCCCTTCTGCTCGACGCCGGGCATGATCTCGTTGGTCGCGGCCTCGGAGATGGTCACGGTGGTCGAGCGGAACAGCGTGCCCGTGGTGGTGTCGAAGATCTTGACCGTCGCCTGCAGGTCGATGGTGCGCCGCTCGGCCTTCGAGGTGCCGAACTGGTTGAGGAGCTCGGTGCGCTCGGAGATGTCCTGGAAGTTCCCGATCGTCACGGTGGCGACGTAGCGCGCGCCGGCGAGCTGGAACGCCCGCGCGGCCTGCGGGTCCATCACGTTGACGTTGCCGCTCTGCGTGAGGTCCTGCTCCTTCATCACGCTGGGCATGTCGCTGCGCGCCACGAGGTCGAAGCGGCGCGTGGCCTGGATCGCGTCCATGAGCTGCGGGTCGGCGCCCTGCTCGACCTGCATGAGGGCGTTGTCGGTGCCCTCGGACTTCGCCTGCGCCTGCACGGCGGGCGTCGCGGCGATGGCGCGGATGGCCAGGCGCGGCTTCTCGGCGGGAGCCTGCGCGCACAGTGCCCCGGAGGCGGCCAGCGGCGCCAGGACCGCCAGGAGGGCCAGATGCATGCTGAGTCGTTGCATGCAGGCATACTAAGACGGACCCCGCGGCGCGCGGGGCACCGGGTCACGATCCAGGAGCCGATCCATGCACCGACTTGCCGCCGCCCTCGCCGTGCTCATGCTCGCCCCGCTCGCCTCCGCGCAGAGCGACTCGTGCGCCGCGCCGACCCCGATCCAGGGCTGGGGCAGCACGCCCTTCACCACCGTCGGCGCCACGAGCGACGGCATCCTGCAGACGGGCTGCGGCGGCGGCCAGCCGTACCGGGACGTGTGGTTCTGCTGGACGGCACAAGCGTCCGGCATCGCCGAGGCCAGTCTCTGCGGCTCGACCACCTTCGACACCGTGATGGCGGTCTACGCGGGATGCGCGTGCCCGGCAGCAGGGAGCGCGCTCGGTTGCAACGACGACTCGACGGGATGCCCGTGCGCCTCCGGGTGCGGGGGCGGCACCGCGTCCTACGCGAGCAAGGTGCAGTTCGCGGCGGCCGCGGGGCAGCAGTACCTGATCCGCATCGGCGCGTACTCGAGCACCGGCTCCGGCACCGGCACGCTCACCATGGCACCGGTGCCGCCGCTCGCCGAGTTCACCAACCCCGCAAACGACCACCGCTACATCGCCGTCGCCGCCACCACGTGGACGTCGGCGGAAGCCTTCGCCGTGCAGCTCGGCGGGCACCTCGCCTCGATCGGCGACCAGGCCGAGAACGACTGGGTGCTCCAGAACTTCGGCAACCTCGGCGGCAGCGACCGGCGCCTGTGGATCGGCTTCACCGACCAGGCGTCCGAGGGCACGTGGGCGTGGACGGACGGCACCCCGGCGTCGTACACCAACTGGAACGCGGGCGAGCCGAACAACTCGAGCAGCACCGAGCATTATGCGGAAATGCTGGGATCCAACGGCCGCTGGAACGACCTGAACAACGCGGGCGCGACCTATCCGCACCTGGCGGTCATCGAGTTCGGGCCGTCAGCGCCGCCCTGCCCGGCGGACTTCAACGACGACGGCGCCGTCAACGGCGACGACCTCGGGATGCTGCTGAACGCCTGGGCGCAGGAAGTGGCGGCCTACGACCTGAACGATGACGGGATCGTGGACGGGAACGACCTCGGCATCCTGCTCGGCGCGTGGGGAAACTGCCCGGGCTGACGGTGCCGTCGATACGCTCCGCGCGATGACCCCGCCCGGGAACGGCCTCCGCCGCGCGAGTGCGTTCGCGGCGATCGCGCTCGGGTCGTTCGTGGTGGGGCTGGCGACGTGCACGGCGGTGGGCGGGCTGGTCGCCGTCCTCGGCGACCGGCTCGCGGACCTGCTGAACGGAAAGGTCTCCTCGCCGCCACAGCCCATGTTCGCCTGGAGTGAACTGCCGGAGCTCCTCCGCCAGTGGTGGTACGCCATGGTCGCGATCGCGGAGGAGCTGGTCCCGGACGGATGGATGGGGATCGCGGCGCTGGCCATCGCGCTGCTCGCATCATGCGCCCCCGCGCTGGTCGCGGCACCGGCGCTTGCCCGCTGGGACGGCGAGCCGAACCGTCGCTCGCTGCGTGCGTCGGTCGCGGGCGCATCGATCCTCGGCGGCGCGTGCGCGCTCGGCATCCTGATGGTGCTGTGGGATGCCGCAGCCCTCGCGATCCGCGGGCTGGGCATGGTGGACAGCGACGTGATCGGCCGCGGCGCGGCACTGCTGTCTTCGGACGGCGTGCTGCTGTTCCCCGCATGGCTCGTGGCCGGCCTCGTCTGGGCATGGCTCCTGGCGCGCGCAGGGGCCGCCCGGAACCCGGACCGGATCGACCGCGCCGTGCGCTGGATCTTCCGCGGGACGTGCCTGGAACTGGCGATCGCCGCGCCCACCTACGTGTTCGCCATGCGGCGCGACAGCTGCTGGTGCTCGTGGGGCAGCTGGATCGCGATCACCGCCGGAACGACGGCGCTGGTGCTGCTCTGCGGGCCGGCGCTCCTCCTGATGGCTACGCGCGAGGCGCGGCTGCGCTGGGTGCGCGCGGCGTGCGCCGAGTGCGGCTACCCGCGCCGAGGCGGCGAGGCGCGGTGCCCGGAGTGCGGGACGGTGCACCGGGCACCCGCGGGCGCGCCGCCCGCGGCCGGGTGAGCGATCAATACAGGACGCGCAGCCGCACCGTGCCCGCCACGTTCTTCAGCTCGTCGACCACGGACGCCGGGTAGCGGCGGTCGACGTCGGTGACGAGATAGCCGATCGCGTCGTCGGTGCGCAGCGCCTGCCCCAGGATGTTGAGCCGGTGCCGCGCGAGCACGGCGTTCACCGCGGCGAGGACGCCCGGCTGGTTGCGGTGCAGGTGCAGGAACCGGTGCGCCCGCGGCACCGGCGGCGGCGCGATCGGCGGCAGGTTGACGCATCCGCCGGTGCTGCCGGTGTTCACGAACTCGACGAGGCGCGCGGCCACGAAGCCGCCGATCGCCTGCTGCGCCTCGGAGGTGCTGCCGCCCACGTGCGGCGTGAGCAGGACGTTCGGCAGCCCGCGCAGCGGGCAGTCGAACGGATCGCGGTTCGAGAGCGGTTCCTCCGGAAAGACGTCGATCGCGGCGCCGCCGACGTGGCCCGCGCGGATCGAGGCGGCAAGCGCCTCGAGGTCGACCACGTGCCCGCGCGAGAGGTTGAGGAGCACGGCGCCCGGCTTCATGCGGCGCAGCTCGCGCTCGCCGATCAGGTGGCGGTTGGAGGCGCGGCCGTCGACGTGCAGGCTGACGGCGTCGGCCTTGGAGAGGAGCTCGGCCAGCGAACGGCACTTCCGCGCGTTGCCGAGCGCCAGACGCTCCTCGAGGTCGTGGTAGACGACCTGCATCCCCATCGCCTCGGCGAGCGTCGAGAGCTGCGAGCCGATGTGCCCGTACCCCACGATCCCCAGCACCTTGCCGCGCACCTCCGCGCATCCGGCGGCGGACTTGCGCCACCCGCCGTCGTGCAGCAGCCGCGAGGCGTCCGGCACGCGGCGCATCAGCATGACGATCTCGCCGACGGCCAGTTCCACCACGCTCCGCGTGTTGCTGTAGGGCGCGTTGAAGACCGCGACGCCGTGCGCCGCTGCGGCCGCAAGGTCGACCTGCTCGGTGCCGATGCAGAAGCAGCCCACCGCGAGCAGCCGGTCCGCGGCGGACAGGACGCGCGGGGTGACGCGCGACTTCGACCGGATCCCCAGGATGCTGACGCCCTTCACCGCGCGCACCAGCTCGTCCTCGCCGAGCGCGTCGCTCAGGGTCTCGACCCGGTAGCCCTCGTCGCGCAGCAGGCGTGCGGCGTCGGCGTGCACGTTCTCGCAGAGGAGCGCCGTCATGCGGCTCTTCGGGAACGACGGCGAGCCCGGCAGGCGGTAGATCCAGAGCACCTCGTCCACCGAGCGGGCCACGCGGTCGGCGCGCGCCACCACCTGCTCCCGCTCGACGTTCTCGCAGTACGCCACGAACTCGGCCGCCGCGCCGTCGTCGCGGATCTCGGCGTCGGTGATCCCGTCTCCGACCGCGACGATCCGTCCGGCAAGCTTCAGGCCGCGCACCACGCGGGCCTTGCCGCCGGGCCTCGCCAGCGGGTTGGTGCGGTCGAAGCCCGCCACGCGCTTGCCCTTCCACTGCAGGTCATTGCAGTGCACCTGCGACGGCGGGATGCCCAGGTCTCGGCAGATTGGCTCGACGTACTCGCGGAAGCCGCTGGAGACGACGTGGATCCGCGCGGCGTTTCGGCGCACGGCCTTCAGGTGCCGGCGGAACGACGGGCTCAGTCGCCGGCGCAGGAGCTTCACGAGCGCGTCCACGTGGCGGCGCTCGATGACGAGCATCGCCAGGCGCCGCGAGAGGCTCTCGTCGATCCCGATCGCCCCGCTCATCCCGTCGCGGGTGACCGCCTCGATGGCCTCGACCGTGCGCTCGCGCGCCGGATCGTCGGCAAGCGCGAGGCGCGCGAGCTCGTCGAGGCCCTCGACCGACACGATCGTGCTGTCGAAGTCGAAGACCAGCTGGACGGTGCCGTCCGGCGCGGACTTCACTTGCTGCCGCCCCGGCCGGTGCCGGACCGTCCGCTGCCGGTGCCGGATGGGCTATTGCCGCTGCCGGTGCCGGCATCGTCGTCATCCGAGGACGCAGGCACCGGCGCGCGGTTCACGGGCGGCGTGATCGGCACCAGGAACCCGCCGTCGAGCACCATCGTGCGGCCAAAGTCCCATTCCGCGCCCTCGACCGGGCCGGCGAAGATCCCGCCCACCAGCGCCGGGCCGCGCTCGGGCGCGCAGTGGATGGTCGGCGTGCGCAGCAGCAGGAGGGCGCGGCCGTCCACCAGCACCGGGTAGGCACGCCGGCCGCCGCCGATCAGGATGGGCTTGCCCACGAATCCGGTGACGGAGACGGCCGTGCCGGGCTTGGACATGCGCTCGCCGACGAGTTCATTGCGGTCGACGGCGCAGATCGCCTGGGTGAGCGGACCCGTCGACCCCACCCGCAAGAGGGCCGCGCGGGCGCGCTCGACGAGGACCGGCGCGGTGGGAAGGTCATGGGGCAGCGACGCGATCGCCGTCACCACGCCGTCGAGCACCGGGCCCACGCGCTTGGGTTCGTCGGTGAATCCGAAGCCGCCGCAGGCGGGGCATGCATCGACCGTCTCGGTGATGACCGGCTCGAGCATGTTGCCGCGCTCGGAACGCTTGCGCGAGACCTTGGTGCCCTTTCCCGCGCACTTCGGGCACGAGAGCGACCGGTCGAGCACGGTGATGCGGCCGGCGAAGCCGTCGGCCCGCATCGACTTGACGACCGCGGGCTCGGGCAGGCGCGCACCGTCCGGCAGCGCGGTGGGAAGCGACGGACCGTCCTCGTCCTCCTTCGCCGGGGCGCGCTCGCGCGGCGGATCGTCGTCCGCCCGGGGCATCGCCCGCGCCGCGCCGGCAGCCGGCAGGCAGAGCAGGAGGATCGCGGACAGGCAGCACGTCCGTCGCATGGGGAAAGGCCAAGATAGCGCGTGCCCGCGGGACCGCCGGAATCCCCGCGGAAAGTCACGCGTGCGCCGGCGCGGCGCCCACGCAGAGCGCCACGAGGTCGGCACGCGAGATCGGCTTGAGGGCGATCCGCTCGCACCCCGCCGCCGCGGCACGTTCGCGCTCGGCGCCGAGGGCCGCCGCGGTCAGGGCCGCGATGCGGCCACGGTAGCCGCGCGCACGGATGCGGGACATCGCCTCGATCCCGTCGATTCCCGGGAGCTGGACGTCCATGAGCACGAGGTCGGGCGCGAAGGTGCCGTCGAACCGGGTGACCGCGTCGGTCCCGTCGGCGGACACGGTGACGTCCGCGCCCTCGAGCGAGAGGAACGTCGAGAGGAGTCGCTGCGAGTCGACGCTGTCCTCGACGAGCATCACGTGCATGCCGGAGAGCGGGCCGTCCGCGGGTCGTCGCGCCGGCGGGGCGGCGGCAGCCTGCGGGGACGGGGCCGAGGTGGTCACGCTGCCGCGCGCGGCGGGGAACTCGAAGGTGAAGGTGCTGCCGCGGCCGAGCTGGCTCCGGGCGGTGAGGCTTCCCCCCAGGAGGCCGGCCAGCTGGCGGCTGATCGAGAGGCCCAGCCCCGTCCCGCCATGGCGGTGCGCATGGCCGGAGTCGGACTGCACGAACGGCTCGAAGATGCGCTCGAGGTCCTCCGGCGCGATGCCCGGGCCGGAATCGCGGACATCGATCGAGAAGCGGACCTGGCCATCCTCCTCGTGCGCGCGGACCGAGACGCGCACGCCGCCCCGTTCCGTGAACTTGACCGCGTTGCCGACGATGTTCAGGAGCACCTGGCGCACGCGCACGGGATCGGTTCGGACGGGCATGCGCGCGGCGGCATCCGCCACGACATGGTCGAGCGTGATCCCGAGCGCCGCCGCGCGAAGCGCGAGCAGCCGCACCACCTCGTGCACGAGGTCGGCGACGACCATGTCGGCCGGAACGATGGCGAACTGCCCCGCATCGATGCGCGCGAGGTCGAGGATGTCTCCGACGACCGCGAGCAGGTGGTCGCCGTTGCGGCGGATGGTCTCGAGGTGCGCGGCACGCTCGCGCGGCGAGAGGCCTTCGTCCCGGAGCAGGTCGGCGTAGCCGAGGATCGCGGTCATCGGGGTGCGAACCTCGTGCGAGACGCTCGCGACGAAGAACGTCTTCGCGGCGCTTGCCGACTCGGCGGCACGACGCAGCTCGCGCTCCGCGCGTTCGCGCTCCTCGAGCTCACGGACGCGGCGCTCGAGCTCGGCGATCCGCGCACGGACGTCGGCGGGGATTGGTTCCGTGTCGGGGGTCAAGGGGTTCGCTCCACCCGGATTCCGCGGGACTGCACGGGAATCGCAGGTCTGGGCAAAGGCTACCCCGGGCTGCATCCGTGGGATGATGCAACCGATGTCGACGTCGGACGCCATCCGAGAGGACGCCGAGCACGCCGGCCCTGCCGCCATGGTTGGACGGTTCGCAGGCCCCCTGGTCGGGGGCATGCTGGTCGCGGCGACCCACCCCGGGGCACTCGGCGCCGGGGGCCTCGAGGCGCCGGCGGCATGGACGCTCGGGCTCCTCGCCTGGATGGCCATCTGGTGGATGACGCACGCCGCGGAGCTCGCGGTGACGTCGCTCCTTCCCGTGATCCTGCTGCCGATGCTCGGCGTGCAGCCCTTCCGGGAGGTGGCGGCAAACTATGCCGACCAGGTGATCTTCCTGTTCGCGGGCGGCGCGACGCTCGGCTGGGCGCTCGAGCGCCATGGCCTGAGCGCGCGGTTCGTGGGCGCGATGCTCAAGGTGGCCGGTCGGTCGCCGGCCATGGTCGTCGCGGCGCTCCTCGTGGCCGCGGCGTGCGTGAGCGCGTTCGTCAGCAACCTGGCGACCACCGCGGCCATGCTGCCGCTGGCGGCGGGCATCGCTTCGCGGGCGCAGGCGCTCCCCGGGACCGATCCGGCGACCGCCGAGCGCGCACGCCGCAACCTGGGCATCGCGGCGCTTCTCGCCATCGCGTACGGGTCGTCGATCGGCGGCGGTGCGACGATCGTCGGCAGCCCGCCGAACCCGATCGCGGCGGAGTACCTCGCGGAGCGGGGCGAGCCGATCGACTTCGCGGGATGGCTCGCGATCGGTGCGCCGGCCGCGGCGCTCATGTCGCTCGCCGCGATCGTGGTGCTCCTGAAGATGCTTCCCGTGCGCGGCATCGAGCTGGTGCCGGACGAGGGTGCGGCGGCCACGACGTGGACGTGGCCGGCGCGCGCGACGCTCGCCGTGTTCGCGGCCACGGTGCTCGCGTGGACCACGGGGCGCGCCTGGCCCGAGGGATGGCGTCCCGCGGAACTCACCGACGGCGCCGTGGCGATCACCGCCGCGGCGGCGCTGATGCTGATCCCGGCGCGCGACGGCACGCATGCCCGCGTGGTGCCGTGGCGCGCAGTGCGCGAGCTGCCATGGGGCGTCTTCATCCTCTTCGGCGGCGGGCTCGCCATCGCGGACGCCATGCAGGACACCGGGCTGTCCGAGGCCATCGGGCGGTCGCTTGCGGGACTCGGCGGCGCGCATCCGGCGATCGCGCTGGCCGCGCTCGTCGGCACCATGGTGTTCGCGAGCGAGGTGGCGAGCAACACCGCGCTCACCGCGACCGCGGTGCCGATCGTCGGTGCGCTGGCGCCGACGATCGGCCTGCCCGTGCGCACCGCGGTGCTCGCCGCGACGTTCGGGGCGAGCTACGCCTTCATGCTGCCGGTCGGCACGCCGCCCAACGCGCTGGTGTTCGCCACGGGCCGCGTGCCGCAGCCGGTCATGATGCGGGTCGGGCTGGTGCTCAACCTCGCGGCGATCGCGCTGCTCACCGCGATGGCGTGGTTCCTGGTTCGCTGAGCGCGCCGGCCGTCACGCCGTGCGGCGCACGAGCGCCGCGCCCGCGACGAGCCCGACGCTTCCGATCGCCATGAGCGCCGTGATCGGCAGCCACATCTCGGCCGCGCCCCAGCCGCGCCACGTGCACCCCTCGGCCACCAGCACCGCCCACTTGAACGGGCTGATGTCGCTCACGGTGCGCAGCACGCCGGGCATGAAGACGAGCGGCACCGTGCCGCCGCCCACCATCGCCAGCACCAGGAGCACCGCGCGCCCCGCCCCCTGCGCGCCGCCCTGGGTGCGGAACCCGCCGGCGAGGAGCATCATCAGCCCGCTGAAGCCGAACGCCGTGGCCGCCGAGGCCGCGGCGAGCCACGCCCAGCTCGAGACCTGCACGCCGAAGAAGACGCGCCCGACGATCACCAGCAGCCACTGCGACGCCATGCATGCGACGAAGCAGGCGAGCGCCTTGCCGGCGAGGATCGCGGTGGGCCGCATCGGCGACACCATCAGCCGCACCAGCGTGCCGCGCTGGCGTTCCTCGGCGATGCCCGAGCTGAACGAGAGCACGGCACCGAAGAGCGCCCACGCCAGGCCCTGCATGAAGCTGATGGCGAAGCTGTTGGCGGGAACCCCGGGCGCCATTTCCAGCTCGGCGACGTCCACCCGCACCGGCCGCCAGGAGGCGATCGAGCCCCTGCCGGCCGCGGAATCCGCGTCCGCCTTGCCCCCGGCGGCGGCCGACGCCCGGGCCCGGGCAAGCGCGGTGCGGATGGCCAGGCGGTCGGTGATGGGCATGTCGGCGGCCTCCAGCGCCTTCTCCGCCCGATCGAGCATCCGGGCCAGCTGCTCGGGGTCGCCCATCGACGCGAACACGGTGCGGAAGGCCAGCTCGTGCACCTTGCCGACGAGCATCGTGCCCTCGGCGCGACGCGATGGGTCCACGACCAGCTCGAGCCGCGCGCCGCCGCCGGCGAAGATGCCGTCCAGGCCCTCCGCGTAGCCGGTGGGCACCACGATCATCGCGGCGGCGCGACCGCGCCGGACGGCAAGCTCGCCGTCCGCGCGCGACGCGGCCATCGAGAGGGCGAAGCCGCCGTCCTCGTCGAGGGCGCCGACGAGCGCCGACGCCTGCGGGGACGGCCGCTCCACGAACGCCACCACCTTCAGCGGCTCGCTGGTGGTGCCGCTGAAGACGTAGCCGAAGAAGAGCGCGATCGCCAGCGGGAACGCGAACGTGAAGAACGCGGCGGCGCGGTCGCGCAGGAGGAGCCGCAGGTCCTTCCCCGCGAGGATGGCGGCCTGACGGATCAATCGCGGATCTCCCGCCCCGTGAGCGCGATGAACGCCGCCTCGAGATCGCCGCCGTGCCCGGCGCGCAGTGCGTCGACGGTTCCCGACTCGAGGACGCGGCCATGGTCGAGGATCGCCACGCGCGAGCAGAGCCGTTCCGCCTCCGACATGTGGTGCGTGGTGTAGAGGACGGCGCGCCCCTCGGACGCCAGCCGACGCACGAGGTCGAGGATGGCGCCGCGGCTCTGCGGGTCGACGCCCACCGTCGGTTCGTCCAGGAGCAGGAGCGGAGGATCGTGCACGATCGCCGCGGCGAGGTTCAGGCGCCGCTGCATGCCGCCCGAGAAGGTCTCGACCCGGTCGCGCGCGCGCGGAAGCAGGCCGACCCAGTCGAGCAGTTCGTCGGCACGCCTTGCCGGATTGCGCACCCCGTGGATGCGCGCCAGGAAGACGAGGTTCTCGCGTGCGGAGAGGTCGCCGTACAGGGCGACCTGCTGCGGGGCGAGCCCGAGGAGCCGGCGCACCTCGGGGTCGCGCGGCGATCCGGCGCCGCCGATCGAGACGGATCCCGCGTCCGGCGCGAGCAGGCCCGTGCACACCGCGAGCGTCGTGCTCTTGCCTGCGCCGTTCGGCCCGAGCAGGCCGAGCACCTCGCCACGCCCGACCGACAGGCTCACGCCGTCAAGCGCATGCAGCGCACCGAAGGACTTTCGGATGTCGGAGACGACCAGCACTGGACGCGGCACTCTACGCGGCGGGGCGCAGCGCGCCGCCGACGGGCCTCACCGCGCGATCGCCGGCCGCACCTTCATGCACGCGTCGATGATGCACATCGCGCGGTCGCGTGCCGCGCGGTCGAGCGGCAGCCGGGGCTGGCGCACCCGCTCGGTGCCCCACCCGGCGCGCGCCTGCGCCAGCTTCACGAGGTGCACGAAATCCGGCACCGCGTCCAGGCGCAGGAGCGGCAGGAACCAGCGGTAGAGCTCGTCGGCCTCGTCGAGCCGGCCGTCGCGCGCCAGTTCGAAGAGCCGCACGCTCTCGGCGGGGAAGCCGTTCACCAGTCCCGCGATCCACCCCTCGGCGCCCGCGGCCACGCCCTCGAGCACCATGTCGTCGATTCCCACGAACAGGGCCGCGCGCTCGCCGACCAGGGCGCGGATCGCCGCGAAGCGGCGGATGTCGCCGCTCGACTCCTTGACGGCATGGAGGTTCGGGTGCGCGCGCACCAGTTCCTCGACCTGCGCGGGCAGCACGTCCACCCCGTAGGCCGGGGGGTTGTTGTAGAGCATGCAGCCGAGGGGCGTGGCCTCGAACACCTTCCCGAAGTGCGCGCGCATCTCGCGCCAGTCGCCGCGGTAGGCGTACGGCGGGAGCACCATGAGCCCGCGGCAGCCGCACTCGGCCGCCGCGCGCGCGATCTCGACGGCCTCGCGCGTGCCGCAGGCGCCGACCGCCGCCACCACCGGCACGTCCGCCGGCAGCGCCTCGACGGCGCGTCGCCACAGCGCACGCTTCTCGTCGAGGGAGAGCAGCCCGCCCTCGCCGAGCGAGCCGGGCGTCACGATCGCCGTGCACCCATGGCCCGCCATCCACGCGGCGTGCGCGCCGAAGCGCTCGAGGTCGATCGCGTCGTCGGCGGCGAACGGCGTGGTGATCGCGGGGAAGACGCCGGACCAGTCGGAGCGCTGCATGGGAGGGGTCGTCATGGGGTTGCCTGTGCGGGCGCGCCGTGCGCCGCGGGAATGCCGTGCCGGAACGGGTCGGATGGCTCGAGGCGGAGCGTTCCCTCGGCCGTGATCCAGGCCCGGCCGCGAACGAACGGCATGACGCCGCCCTCGGGCGCGGGCTCGTAGCGGGCCTCGAACACGCTGCCGATCACGGACTCCTGGCGCCACGGCGAACCGGGCGCGAGGGCGCCGCGCGCGGCCAGGCATGCGAGCGAGGCGCTGGTCCCGGTGCCGCACGGCGAGCGGTCGTACGCCCCGCCCGGGCACATCACGTAGTTGCGCGCGTGGTTGGCGGGGTCGGCCGGCGGGCCGACGAGCTCGACGTGGTCCACCGGCCGGCCGTCGATCGCCCCGAGGCCGGCCGCGCCAAGCGCGTCGCGGATCTCGCGGCAGCGCGCGTCGAGCGCAGGGAGGTTCGAACGGTCGATCCGCTCGCCGTGGTCCTTCGTGATGAAGAAGCAGTTCCCGCCCCAGGCGATGTCGCCGGTGACGCGTCGTCCGCCCGGAAGCGGCAGGGACACATCGCGCCGCATTACGTACGAGCG
The DNA here is from genome assembly GCA_040374835.1 of Phycisphaeraceae bacterium. Taxonomy (GTDB): domain Bacteria; phylum Planctomycetota; class Phycisphaerae; order Phycisphaerales; family SM1A02; genus UBA966. Next base: position 23,318 of record JBEITQ010000002.1, read on the forward strand.
CACGTTCGCCACCTCGATGGCCGGCACGCCGCCCGCCCCGGGCAGGACGGTGGCCGTCACCGCGCCGACTGGCGTGTCGAGGCGCACCCTGCGCGTGCGGCCCGCGTCGAGGCGCCCGAGGTGGAGGAGCGTCCGCACCACGCCGATCGTGCCGTGGCCGCACATCCCGAGGACCCGGACGTCGTTGAAGAAGATGACGCCCACGTCGCAGGCGGGGTCATGCGGCGGGACGAGCAGCGCACCGACCAGGACGTCGTTGCCGCGCGGCTCGTGGATGCATGCCGTGCGGAACCAGTCGTGGCGCGACGCCAGGTCCACGGCCATCTCGGCCACGCTGCGGCCCGCGAGGCCCGGACCCCCGGAGACGATCGTCCGGGTGGGCTCGCCCTCCGTGTGGCTGTCGACGAACACGACGGGCGCTTCGGCCATGGACGCCGCAGGATAGGCCGTGCCGCGCCGCTACCCTCATCGCATGGACCGACGCTCGTTCATGCACGCCGGACTCGCAGCCCCCGCCCTCGCCGCGATCGCGGCACCCGCGGCCGCGCGCGCCACGGCACCGTCGCCGCACGCCGCCCCGCGCCCCGACGACGCGCGTCCCCGCCTGAAGCAGTCGGTCTGCGCCTGGTGCTTCGGCGGCATGACGCTCGACCAGCTCTGCGCGCTCGCGAAGCGGATCGGGATCGGCGCCATCGACCTGCTGAACGAGGACCAGTGGCGCGTGCCGACCGAGCACGGGCTCGCCTGCGCCGTCGCCAACGGCCCCGGCGGCATCACCAAGGGCTGGAACCGCACCGAGCAGCACGACGCGCTCGTGAAGCGCTCGGAGGAGCTGATCCCCAAGGTGGCCGCGGCGCGCATCCCGCAGATGATCGTCTTCAGCGGCAACCGCGACGGCATGAAGGACGACGAGGGCCTGCGCCACTGCGCGGCCGGCCTGAAGCGCATCATGCCGCTCGCCGAGAAGGCGGGCGTCACCGTGATCATGGAGCTCCTCAACTCCAAGGTCGACCACGGCGACTACATGTGCGACCGCACCGCGTGGGGCGTCGAGCTCTGCAAGCAGGTGGGGAGCGACCGCTTCCGGCTGCTCTACGACATCTACCACATGCAGATCATGGAAGGCGACGTGATCCGCACCATCGAGACGTCGCACCCGTGGATCGCCCACTACCACACCGCGGGCAACCCCGGGCGCAGCAACCTCGACGACACGCAGGAGCTGAACTACCGCGGCATCTGCCGCGCGATCCGGCAGACGGGCTTCGACGGCTGGCTGGCGCAGGAGTTCATGCCGCGCGGCGACGCCGCCGCCGCGCTCGAGGCCGCCTTCCGCACCTGCGACGCCTGACGGCCCCGGCCGCGGCGCCCCGCGCATATCCTCTTCCTCCCCATGACCTCCTTCGAGAACATCGGCTACAACGAGTCCGAGCGGCAGTTCCACGAGCGCGACCAGGAGCTCCTGAAGAAGCTCCGCGCGCAGCTCGACGAGCAGCGCGCCACGGCCGCCGCCGCGGGCCAGAAGTCCGCGCACTGGATGAAGTGCCCCAAGTGCGGCGGGCAGATGAAGGAAGTGATGATGGGCGCGGACGGCGGCACGGTCGCGGTCGACCAGTGCACCGCCTGCGGCGGCGTCTACTTCGACGCCGGGGAGCTCGCGCTCCTCATGGGCAAGCAGCCCGGCACGTCGCGCATGCTCGACGACCTGATGGGCTGGATCCCCGGCTGGGGCAAGGGCAGGAAGTACTTCACCGGGCGCTGAGCGCCCGTGATCAGAACCGACCGGTGGTGTTCACCGTGTCATAGGGGGTCCCGCCCGGCTTCTCCATCAGCCAGAGGCGGCTCCACTCGTCGGCGAGGGCGCGCAGGTTCTGGTTGTAGACCATCGAGTCGTTCTGGCGGCGGCGGTCCCACGACTCGAGCTGGCCGTTCATGTCCGGCGTCGGGTTCGTGGCGATCAGGTCGAAGGAGACGAGGTAGGCGCTGTTGCAGGTCTCGTCGAGGTCGGCCACGCGCTTCTTCGTGGCATCGGTCATCGCGCCGCCGGCGGCCATCTCCGCCTCGATCTCCTGGCGCTGCTTCTTGAGCGAGTTCTGCAGCGCGGCCGGCAGGGCCTTGACGCGCTTGTCGCCCTCGGAGAGCTCGTACCAGTGCGTGTCCGGCAGTTCGTCGGACCCGTAGAGCGTCGTCGGCTGGGGGGTGTAGCACCCGGCGACGGCGATCGAGGCGAGGAGGAGTGCAGGGGCGGCGAGTCGGGACAGCGTCATGACGGGGGTTCCTTGGACTGTGCCCGCCCGGCGTGCGGCGGGGATCGGGAGGATAGCGCACCGGGGCGCGCTCCCCGACCGTGTCGATACGGCCCGTCCGGGCCGGGGGTTGCGGCGGCGCGGCGGTGCCGGGGCGGCCCCGGGGCCAGTTCAGAGCTCGACCGCCTCGAACCGCTGCGGCACGACCGCCGTGACGCCGAACCGGTCGGAGAGCCGCGCCGCGAGCGCCGCCCGCTGCTTGGCCTCGCCGTGGGTCAGCACGACGCGCGGGGCGCCGGCGGCCGCGGCCGGGGCGAGCCAGTCGACCAGGCCGCCCTGCCCCGCGTGCGCGCTCAGGCCGCCGACGGTGCGGATGTCGGCGCGCACCACGATGTCCTCGCGGAAGATGCGGACCGTCTTCGCGCCCTCGACCAGCTTGCGGCCGAGCGATCCCTCGGCCATGAAGCTCGTCATCAGCACCTGCACGCCGCGACGCCACAGGTTGTGCTTCAGGTGGTGCACGATGCGGCCGCCCTCGCACATGCCGCTGCCGGCGATGATGATCGACGGGTCCCAGCTCTGGTTCAGCTCGCGGCTCTGCTCGGGCGTCAGGATCGGGTGCAGGTTGCCGAGGTCGCGCCGCATCTGCCCGCTGCGGGCCAGGCCGCGCGCCTCGGCGTCGAACTCGTCCGGGTACTTCGAGTAGATCTCGGTGGCACGCACCGCCATCGGGCTGTCGAGGTAGATGGGGACCGACGGCGTCTTCCCGTCGCGCGTGATCTCGGCCAGCACGTGGAGCAGGAGCTGCGCTCGACCGATCGCGAAGCTCGGCACCAGCACCTTGCGCTTCTGCCACGCGCTCTGCTCGAGGATCCCCTTCAGCTCGGCGAGCGTCTGGTCGGCGGGCCGGTGGTCGCGGTCCCCGTACGTGGACTCGAGGAACACGAGGTCCGCCGGCGGGCACGGCACGGGGTCGCGCAGGATGGGCATGCAGCTCTGCCCGAGGTCGCCGGAGAACACGACGCGCCGCTCCTGGCCGTCCTCGCGCACCTTCATCAGGACGCTCGCCGACCCCAGGATGTGCCCGGCATCCTGGAACTGGACGGTGACGCCCGAGGCGACCTCGACCTCCTCGCCGTAGGCATGGCCGCGGAAGCGCTCCACGACCGGCTTCACGTCGTCGGCGGTGTAGAGCGGCTTCACCTCGCCCTCCTCGCCCGCTCGCTCGCGCCAGCGGTTCTCGCGCGCGGCGTCGCCCTCCTGGATGCGCGCCGAGTCCATCATGATGAGCTCGGCCAGCTCGCAGGTCGGGCGGGTGGCATGGACGGCGCACTGCAGGCCGCGCAGGAGCGGCAACCGGCCCACGTGGTCGAGGTGCGCGTGCGTCAGCACCACGGCATCGAGCCGGTTCGGCACCACCGGGTCGATCTCGGCGTTCTTGCCGTTGCCGGAGCCGCGCCCCTGGAACATGCCGAAGTCGACCAGCACGCGGGCGCGCGCCGTCTCGACGAGGTAGCCGCTTCCGGTGACTTCGCCCGCGGCGCCGAGGAGCGTGATGCGCATGGCGGAAGGCTACGCGGTGCGCCAGCGCGCGGCCGGCACCACCGACGCCCCCGGCGCCGATGACACGCGCATCGCGGAGGGCGTGCGCCGATGCTTGCGCTGGAACGCCGCGCCCACGCGCTCGATCACCCCGGGCCGCGTCGCGTCGCTGAAGACGATCGCCGAGCCGCCGAATCCCGCGCCCGTCAGGCGCGCGCCGTACACGCCGCCCGCGTCTCCGAGCGTGCGCGCCGCCTCGACGATCGTGTCGAGCTCGGGCGTGCTGACCGCGAAGTCGTCGCGCAGCGACTGGTGGCTTTGGCTCATGAACATGCCGAAGAGCGGCAGGTCGTTGCGCCGCAGCGCGTTCGCCGCGCTCTGCACCCGCTGGATCTCGCGCACCACGTGCCGGGCGCGGCGCTCGAGGAGCTCGGGAAGGTCCTTCGCGCGAAGCGTGGCCTCGTCGAGGTCGCGCAGGGACGCCACGCCCGCCGCGCGCGCCGCATCCTCGACCTCGCGCCGGCGCTCGGCATACCTGCCGTCCGAGAGCGCGCGGTGCGTGCCGGAGTCGACCACCCAGAGCGTGGCCACGTCAGGGCCGGGAAACGGCACCGACCGCACGTCGAGCGTCCGGCAGTCGATGAGCATCGCGTGGCCCTCGCGCCCGAGCGCCGACGAGAGGTGGTCCATCATGCCGCACGGCACGCCGAGGAAGTCGCGCTCGGCCTCCGGGCACATGCGCGCGAGGGCGATCCCGAAGAGCGGCGCCGACAGCACGTCGGCAAGCGCGGTCGCCACGGCCACGCCGAGCGCCGAACTCGACGCAAGCCCCGCCCCGATCGGCACGTCGCTCGCGACCGCGATCTCCAGGGGCGGCACCGACGCGCCCTCGCGCAGGAACCCGACCATCACGCCGGTGAGCAGGTTGCCCCACGCCTCGCCGCCGACGAGCCGAGGCGACGACGCATGCGCCGCCGGGTCCGGCAGCTCGACGAGCGACTGCAGGTCCTCGCTCCACGCGCGCCACCGGCCGTCGGTCGCACGCCGCACCGCGACCACGCAGTCGCGGTCGATGGCGATCGGCAGCACCAGCCCGTCGCAGTAGTCGACGTGCTCGCCGACCAGGTTCACCCGCCCCGGGGCGCGGGCGACCGTCGCGGGCGCGCCGCCGAAGCGGCGGGCGAAGGCGTCGACGCAGCGGGAAAGGGCGGACGGTGCGGCAGTGGCGGGCACAGGACCGCATCGTAGGTCTTGCGAATGGCGGCTCTTCTCGTCCGTCAGGGAAAGGGCTTGGTGCCCCAGCCTCACGCGGCTACCTTGTCGGTAGATCGTCCCGGCACGAGTCCACTGGGGCTTCGCCGGACTGGGGATCCGGACACCGATGAAC
>JBEITQ010000141.1:0-5726 GCA_040374835.1 Phycisphaeraceae bacterium
CGGGCGCGGCGCTCGCGGCGGCGTTCGCCGTGGCGACGGCCGCGGCGGCCTCCGCCTCGGTCGCGGTGCGCAGGAAGGTCATGTTCACCCACGCCTCGGCCGATCCGGGCACGCGCACCTTGTAGACGGTCTCGCGCTCGCCCTTCACGTCGCCGAGGACCGAGAGCGTCGCGCCCTGGTCGACGGAGCCGATCTGCTTCCAGCTCTTGTCCGGCGAGCCGCCCGCCTCCATGTTCGGCGCGCGCAGCTCGGTGCGCGCGGCCACGGTGGCGGTCTTGCCGTCGGCGGAGAGCGAGACGCGCCGGTCCGCGGGCACGTAGGCGAAGACCTCGCCGAACGCGGCGCCCTCGGGCGCGATGCGCGCCCATCCGAACTCCTCGCGCACGATGCGCACCACGTCGCCCTGGCGCAGCTTGCCGAACGCGTAGGCGCTCTGCGCGCTCGGGCCAGAGCGCACGTTCACCGCGTTGCCGGTGACGACGGCCCACGACGGCGACGTCGATGCCGCCTGCGCCAGCGACGGCGAAGCGATGAAGAGAGGCGAGAGGGTGAGCAGGGTCGCCGAAGCCAGCATCGTGCCAGCGGCGCCCCGCATCCTTGCGGGTGTGCGTCCATGCAGCATGGCGGGAAGTGTACAGGTCCGGGGATACACTTGGGAGATGCCGAGCCGCCCGGCCCGTTTCCCGGCCCTGACGATCGCCGCCGCCCTCGCCGCCCTCGCGGCGGGCGGGTGCCAGGATGCCCTCCGCCGGGATGCCGACGCCGAGCTGCAGCGGTCGCTGGATGCGACCCTTGCCCGCGAGGCGAGCGAGGCCACCCTGGCCGCCCCCCGGACCGAGGTGGTCGCGGAGCGAAGCTCGGTCTTCGAGAGCCTGAAGGGGCGCCGCGAGGCGCTCGACGCCCTGGGGCCGCAGGCCACGGATGCCGGAATCGGGCTGGACGTCGGCCCGGACCTCGACGGAAAGGCCCCCCGGGAGGTCGTCCTGACCCTCCAGCAGGCCATCTCCTCGGCCGTGCGGAACAACCTCGGGGTGCAGCAGGCCCGTCTGGACGAGGCCATCGTCCAGACCGAGATCGTCAAGGCGGAGGCCGTCTTCGACTCGGTGCTCTTCGCCAGCGGCGGCTACCGCCGAAGCAACATCCCCCAGCCCACCCTGACCCTCGGGGGCGGGGGCGGCGGGTTCCTGCTCAACCCCACCGCCGACCAGAGCATCTGGAACATGGAGGCGGGCTTCGAGCAGCGCTTCTCGACCGGCGCCAACCTGTCCGTGTCCTCGCGGATGCAGGGGCAGAACTTCTCCGACCCGCAGGACCGGATCTCGCCGAACCCGTCGTACCTCAACTCGGTCAACCTGACCCTGAGCCAGCCGCTCCTGCGCAACTTCGGCACCGACGTCAACCTGGCGAACCTGCGCATCGCGCGAAACCAGGACCGGCGCGGCCTGCAGGAGATGCGGCGGTCGCTGATCGACACCGTCGCGCGCACCGAGGCCCTCTACTGGCAGGTCTACGTGGCGCGGCAGCGGCTGGTCAGCGCGCGGTGGCTGCTCGACGTGGGCGAGGCCGTGCGCGCCGTGCTCGAGCGCCGGCGCGAGTACGACACGTCGCTCGCCCAGTACGCCGACGCGGTCGCCAAGGTCGAGGACCGCCGCGCCGCGGTGATCCGCGCCGAGCGCGACCTGCAGCGCGCGGTCAACGAGCTGAAGCGCGCGATGAACGATCCGCGGCTGCCGGTCGGCGGCGGCGAGACGCTCGTCACGATCGACACGCCCGTGGACCAGGCGCTCAGCTACAGCACGGCCGACGCCATGGGCACGCTCATGGCGCAGAACCCGTCGATCGCGGCGGCGCTGCTCTCGATCGACGACGCGTCGATCGGCGTCGACGTCGCCGACAACGGGCGGCTGCCGGTGCTCGACCTCCTTGCGAGCGGCGCGCTGTACGGCCTCGACGGGACCCTCGGCGACTCGTGGCAGAACCTCGGCGACAGCGACCAGATCGAGTGGGCCCTCGGCGCCACCTTCCGCCAGCCGATCGGGAACCGCGCCGCCGAGGCCGACTTCCGCCGCGCGCGCCTGGCCCGCTCTCGCGCGGTCATCGTCTACAAGACGGCCATCCAGGGCGCGGTGCTCGACGTGCGCAACGCGCTGCAGGACGCCGCCGCGGCGTACCGCCTCATCTCGCAGACGCGCGCGCAGCGGCTCGCCGCCGCCGAGAACATGCGCGCCCTCGCCGTCGACGAGGAGAGCATCCCGCAGCTGACGCCCGAGGTCCTCGCGCTCAAGTTCTTCCGCCAGGACGGCCTGGCGATCGCGCAGGTGGCCGAGGCTGCCGCGCTCGCCGACTACAACGTGTCGATCGCCAACCTGCACGCGGCGATGGGCACGGCGCTCGAGCGCAACCGCATCGAGCTGCGCGTGGTCGACGCGGCGCCGCCCGGCTGAGCCCGATGCCGACGATCCTCGAGCCCACCGACACGTCCATCGAGATCGCCACCGAGGCGATGCGGTCGGGGTACGCCGTGGCGTTCCCCACCGAGACGGTGTACGGGCTGGGCGCGCTGACCCTCGACCCGGGCGGCATCTCCGAGGTCTACCGCCTGAAGCGCCGTCCGGCGGGCAACCCGCTGATCGCGCACGTGCTCGACGCCGCCAGCGCGCGCACCGTGGTCGAGAGCTGGTGCCCGCGCTGCGACGAGCTCGCCTCGCGCCTGTGGCCGGGTCCGCTGACGCTGGTGGTGCCGCGCCGCGCCGTGGTGCCGCCCGCCGCGGTCGGCGGGCTGGAGACCATCGCGGTGCGCTCGCCGAGCCATCCCGTCGCGCGCCGGCTGCTCGAGGAGCTTGGCGGCGCGTCCGTCAGCGCCCCGAGCGCCAACCGCTCCGGGCACGTGAGCCCGACGCTCGCGCGCCACGTGGCGGAGGACTTCGCCGGCGAGGAAGACCTCATCATCCTCGACGGCGGGCGCAGCGAGTTCGGCCTCGAGAGCACGGTCATCGACCTGTCCGGACGCGTGCCGCGCCTCTTGCGGCCCGGCACGGTGACGCTCGAGTCGCTGCGGGCGATCCTGGGCGAAGTGGAGGCGCCGGTGATCGACGCGCAGGACGCGAGCCCCGGCACCGCGGCGCGGCACTACGCCCCCCGCACGCCTGCCGCGCTCGCCCCGGTCGGCGGCGTCCGCGGCGCGCTCGCGGAGGCGAACGTCCCCTGCGCGGTGCTCTGCTTCGATGCCACCCACGTGCCGGGCCCGCACACGGCGATCTCGATGCCCCGCGACGCGCGGCTCTACGCGGGCGCCCTCTACGACGCGCTGCGCTCGGCCGACGCCCTCGGCTGCGCGCGCATCGTCATCGAGAGCCCGCCGTCCGCCGACGGCCTGTGGCGCGCGGTGGTCGACCGCCTGCGCCGCGCGACGGCGTGACGCCTAGCGCCACTCCTCGGCCACCCACGGCGTCGGCCGCACGTGGCGCGTCAGCTTGATGCTGCGGCCCGCGATCGCGTCGGGGGGGTTGGGATGCCCGTGGAAGACCACGATGCGCGCGCCGGGGGGCTTGCGAGGCGTGGTCCACCAGCACGCGGGGAAGCGCGCCATGCAGCCGTACTTGAAGCTCACGCACCACTCCTTCGGCCAGTAGCCGAGCTTGCCGGCCCGGTGCAGCTCGCGGGAGATGTACTCCTGCTCGTTGCGTACATCGCGCCGGATCTGCGCGTGCTCGCGCATGAAGCGGTCGAGGATCTCCGGGTGCGCGCCGGCGTCGAAGCGGTAGACCGACGAGTTGCCCGTCGGCCGCCACGGGCGCTTCCAGTCCTTGATGATGAGGAACTCGCCCGGATGGTCGAAGAAGGCGTCGAGGGAGCCCACCACCACCACGTCGAGGTCGATGAAGAGGGTGGGGCCCTCGAGGTCGAAGAGCGGCCGCCGGAAGGTGGAGATCTTGCGCCAGCCGCGCTCGGGGCCGCCCGGATCGTCGAAGTCTGGCAGGGGGCGCGCGTCGATCCCCGCGTCGAGGCCCGAAGGGTCGTCGGTCATGCACACGAACCGGTGCGGGCGCTTCAGGTGGCGCCGGACCATCGAGGCCAGCCGGTTGGCGTACTCGGGGCCGTACTTCTTCCCCCACTTCATGCAGATCACGTTGGCCATCGGTCAGGCCATCGGGACCTTGACGCCGAGCCGCGTCGCGCAGTCGCGCGCGAGGTCGTAGCCGGCGTCGGCGTGGCGGAACACGCCCATCATCGGGTCGTTCGTCAGGACGCGCTCCAGGCGCTTCGCCGCCTCCGGAGTGCCGTCGGCCACGATCACCTGGCCCGCGTGCTGGCTGAAGCCGATGCCCACGCCGCCGCCGTGGTGGAAGCTCGTCCAGCTGGCGCCGCTCGCGATGTTGACCGCGAAGTTGAGGATCGCCCAGTCGCTGACGGCGTCGGTGCCGTCCTTCATCGCCTCGGTCTCGCGGTTGGGGCTCGCCACGCTGCCGCAGTCGAGGTGGTCGCGGCCGATCACGATCGGCGCCTTGACCTTCCCCTGCGCGACCAGCTCGTTGAAGCGCAGGCCCGCGCGGTGGCGCTCGCCGAGGCCCAGCCAGCAGATGCGCGCCGGCAGCCCCTGGAACGCGACGCGCTTCTGGGCCATGCGGATCCAGCGGCGCAGGCCCTCGTCCTTCGGGAAGAGCTCGAGCACGGCCTCGTCCGTGACGCGGATGTCCTCGGGGTCGCCGGAGAGCACCACCCAGCGGAACGGCCCGCGTCCCGTGCAGAACTGCGGGCGGATGTAGGCCGGCACGAAGCCGGGGAACGCGAACGCGTCCTGGAAGCCCTGGTCGAGGGCGCGCTGGCGGATGTTGTTGCCGTAGTCGAAGGTCTTCGAGCCCGCGCGCATGAACTGCACCATGAGGCGCACGTGCTGCTCCATGCTCTTCATGGAGAGGCGCTGGTACCCGGCGGGGTCGCGCTCGCGCAGGGCGTCGGCCGCCTCGCGCGTCATGCCCACGGGGTAGTAGCCCTCGAGCGGGTCGTGCGCGCTGGTCTGGTCGGTCAGCGTGTCGGGCACGATGCGGCGGTCGTGCAGCCGCTGCAGCATGTCGACGGCGTTCGCGAGCACGCCCACCGAGATGGCCTCGCCGCGGCGCTTGAGGTCGAGCGCGCGGTCGATGGCGGCGTCCAGGTCCTCGTGCACCTCGTCGAGGTAGCGGTCGTGGACGCGCTTCTCGAGGCGCTCGCGGCAGACGTCGGCCACCAGCGCGGTGCCCTCGTTCATGGTGATGGCGAGCGGCTGCGCGCCGCCCATGCCGCCGCAGCCGGCGGTCACGTTCAGGGTGCCCTTCAGCGAGCCACCGAAGTGCTGGCGGGCGCACTCGGCGAAGGTCTCGTAGGTGCCCTGCAGGATGCCCTGGGTGCCGATGTAGATCCAGCTGCCCGCGGTCATCTGCCCGAACATCATGAGCCCGCGCGCGCACAGGTCGTCGAAGTGCTGCTGCGTGGCCCAGTGGGGCACGAGGTTCGAGTTGGCGATCATCACGCGCGGCGCGTCGGCGTGCGTGCGGACGATGCCCACCGGCTTGCCGCTCTGCACCAGCAGCGTCTCGTCGGCCTCCAGCCGCTTCAGGCTTTCGACGATCGCATCGAAGCACTCCCAGCTGCGCGCCGCCTGCCCGCGGCCGCCGTAGACCACCAGGTCCCCGGGCCGCTCGGCCACCTCGGGGTCCAGGTTGTTCATCAGCATGCGCATGGCCGCC
>JBEITQ010000209.1:0-3640 GCA_040374835.1 Phycisphaeraceae bacterium
ACGTTCGAGGCAGTCCCCGTCCCGGCACCCGGCGCCATCGCGCTGCTGGCCGTGGCGGGAGTTTCGGGAACCGGGCGGCGCAGGCGGCGCTGACCCATCGTTGATCGGGGCACGGAGGTCGAAGAGGGAACGTCTGATCCAGGCTTGAGGGAAAGGGAACACATGGGCTTTTTCAGGAATACCGCGCTCGCATCGATCGCCGCCGCCGCAACGGCCGGCTCCGCCTTCGCGAGCATCCCCGCCGTCTCCGTCCGCATCGAGCAGGTCGGTGCCGGGTTCATCACCATGAACCCGGACGCCAGCCCGGTCGAGGGCGGCTACACCTACTCGGGCAACGTCAGCCTGTGGGGCTTCCAGTCGAGCTTCGACCTGAGCACCAACTCGAAGGCGGCGACCGGCAACCAGGCCTTCGGCGGGTTCTTCACGCTCAAGAACACCACCGCCGCGGTGCAGCAGTTCATCATCGACATGACCGTCACCAACGATCCGTTCACGGGCAACGCGCTCGCCGGCGGATCGGTGGCGGGCGTGCTTCTCGGCGGGCCGACCGGCGGCCTGCTGCAGGGCGTCGGCAACGGCGCGGTCTGGCAGGCGATCATCAACGGCTCCTCCGGCAGCACCACCATCGCCAGCCTGATGAACGGCAACCCGTTCACGGTCACCACCGGCGCCAACCAGTCCGGCGGCATCGCGCGTGAGTTCTTCGGGAACAACCCGCAAATCCCGTCGCTTCCGATCGGCCCGCTGGGCACGTCGCGGACCATCCGGATGCAGTTCCTGCTCGGGGCCGGCAGCGAAGTCAGCCTGTCGACGAGCTTCGTCGTGCAGGTGCCGGCGCCGGGCGCCATCGCCCTGCTCGGCATCTCGGGACTCGCCGCCCGGAGGCGTCGCCGCGGCTGACGGAGCCGCTCAGCGAAGGTCCTTGGCATTCGGCAGCTCGTCGAGCTTGCCGATGCCGAACTGGCGCAGGAATTCGCTCGTCGTGCCGTAGAGCATCGGCCGCCCGACCTCGTCGGCGCGGCCGACGATCTTGACCAGCCGCCGGTCCATCAGGCTGCGCAGGACCTCGCCGCACGCGACGCCGCGGATCGACTCGAGGTCGGCGCGCAGGATCGGCTGGCGGTAGGCGATGATCGCGAGCGTCTCGAGCGCGGCCTGGGTGAGGCGGCCCTGCTCGCGCACGCCGCGCAGGCGCGCGACCACCGGGCCGAACGCCGGCAGCGTCATCACCTGGTTGCCGCCGGCGAGGCGCTCGATGCGGAAGGTGCGGCCGTCGGCCGCGTAGCGCGCGTTCAGCGCGTCCACCGCCTCGCGCACCTTGGTGCCCTTGGGGTCCTGGACCGACAGCACCTCGGCGACGCGTGCGTCGGTCATCGGGCGGTCGGCCACCATGAGGAGCGCCTCGATGCGCTGCTCGAGCGGCAGGTCCGCGCACGGCACCGCCTGCTCGGCGGACTCGGCCATCACGTCGAAGGTCGAGGACGCGGACTTCTGGCTCATCGCGCGTAGTGTGCCACAATCGGCGGCGCGCCGCGAACGAACGGAGGCCTGCGGGGCCCCGGCGGCGGCGTCAGCCGCGGACGAGCTGCGCGGCGGCGATCTTCGCGCGGGCGAGGCGCTGCGCGCGCTCCATCGAGGCGCGCTCGTCGAGGGTCGCCGGGCGGGCGCCCGACTCCATGACCTTCGCGTTGGCCTGGGAGAGCTCGCGCTCGGCGGCGGCGAGGTCGATGCCGCTGCCTTCCATGGCGCGCTCGGTGAGGAGGGTCAGGCGCGCGCCGTCCATCTGGGCGAAGCCGCCGTCGAGGACGAACACGCGGCGCGCGCCGTCGGCCGCCTGCACCGAGACCACGCCGGTGCCGAGGCGGGTCAGGAACGCCGACGCGCCGCCGGCAACGCCCTGCTGGCCGTCCCAGGCCTCGAAGCTGGCGTAGGTGGCCGGGGTGTCGAGCACGGCGTCCGACGGGGTGACGATGGCGCAGGTGAAGCTCATGGCGGGGTGAAGATGATAGCGGTCACCGCCCCCCGACCAACCCGGCCCGGCGGGCCAGCTCGTAGTTGCGGTAGGCGGGGTCGTCGGTCACCTCGCGGTCGATCCAGGGGGCCAGCCAGGCCGGGATGGCGAGCGGCGCGTCGGCCGTGGGCAGCTCGCACTCGGCCAGGGCGATCGGCAGCGTCGTGAAGCGGTCCACCTCCCAGGTGCGGTCGCCCACGCGGATGCGGGTACGGACCTTGGAGAGGCGGCGGCCCTCCGTGCGCGGCCACTCGCGCGCGAACGTGGCGGCGTCGATCTCGCGCTCGACCTCCTCGCGGACGAGGCCGGTGCCGCGCTTCACGGTGTGCACGTGGCGCACCGATCCGTCGGGCCGCTCGATGCGGCGGAGGCGACCCTCGAGCAGGCCGGCATCGCCGGTGCCTTCGTGCGGCGACGGCGACAGGTACCCCTGCTCGATGCGCCACGTCTCGCCGGCGGGCATCGGGTCGGGATGCCCCCGCAGCAGGAAGACGCGCTCGATCTCAGCGGCCACGCGTGGATCCGCCGGCGGCGACCGCGGAGCGCTCGGCCCACTGCGCCACCAGGTTGGCGAAGGCGTGCTTCAGGTTGAGGTTGGCGCGCACGTGGTGCTCGAACTCGGCGAGCGCCTCTGAGAGCGCCAGCCAGCGCGCGAGCGCAGCGGGGTCGCCGGACGCCGCGCGGAGGCCGCGGCGCACGCGCATGCCGAGCAACCGGACCATGAGCCGCACCGCCAGGCGGTTGGCCGCCTCCTTCGACGCGTGCTCGTCCTCGTCGACGATCGACGCGGCAAGCGCGTCGGCGAGCTCCGCCATGCGGTCGCCTAGGCCCGGGTGCCAGTCGCCGGACTCGAGCCCGTCCAGGAGGGGCGACAGCTCCGCGTGCCACGCGGCGATGCCGTGGCGGACGGCGAGCGTGGCCATGCCGGGCGAACCCTCGGCGAACGACTGCACGAACTCCCGGTCGCCCGCCGGGACGTCGAGCCCGCCGCGCGCCCACCACGCCGACATCGCGGCCGCGTCGAGCGGCCCGAACGAGACGCGCTGGCAGCGGCTGCGGATGGTGGGAAGCAGCCGGTCCTCGTGCGCGGTGACCAGGACGATCACCGTGCCGGCCGGCGGCTCCTCCAGGGTCTTGAGCATCGCGTTCTGCGCGTCGGCGTCGAGCAGCTCGGCCTCGTCGATGATGAATGCCTTGCCTCGGCCGCGCACGGCGGTCCGGTAGACGAGGCTCTCGAGCTGGCGGCCGTCGCCCGCGACGCCGCCGAGCATCCGCTCGCGCAGCAGGTCGAGCGGGATGTTCAGCTGCTTGCGCTCGCGCAGCTCGCGGCTCTCGCTCGAGGCGGCCAGCTCCTTGCGGATGACGTGGAAGTCCGGGTGCGTGCCGGCGTCGACCAGGCGCTGCGTCTCGGTGCCCGCCGGCGGCGTGACCGAGGCGCGGTTCGCCTCGCCGGATGCCGGGTCGAGCAGCGTGCGGGCGAAGGCCTCCGCGGTGCGGAACTTGCCGACGCCCGGCGGGCCGTGCAGGATCCACGCGTGGTGCACGCGGCCGGAGGCGAGCGCGCGCCCGAGCGCGGCGATGGCCCGGTGCTGGCCGAGGATGGGGGCGCCGGCGTCCATGGGTCACATC
>JBEITQ010000091.1:0-7563 GCA_040374835.1 Phycisphaeraceae bacterium
CCGCCCCCGCTTCGGGGGGCTGGTGTGGTCGCTTGCGCGCCGCGTCACGCGCAGCACCGCCGAGGCCGACGACGCCGTGCAGGAGATCTTCGTCGACCTGTGGCGGAGCGCCTCGCGCTTCGATCCCTCGATCGCCACCGAGACCACCTTCGTGGCCATGATCGCGCGCCGCCGGCTGATCGACCGCGGCCGCCGGCGCCAGCGCCGGCCGGACGCGGCGGCACTGCCCGACGCCGTCCAGCCCGCCGCGCCCGCCCTGCCGGACCCGGCCGAGCGGCGCGAGGAGGTGGGCCGGGCGACCGCCGCCTTCGAGCAGCTGCGCCCCGAGCAGCAGCGCGTCCTGCAGCTTGCGATCTACCATGGACGTTCCCACGAGGAGATCTCCCGCGCGACGGGACTTCCTCTCGGGACCGTGAAGACCCATGCCCGGCGCGGGCTCATCAAGCTGCGCCAGATCCTCGAGGCCGAGGGCGCCCTGGAGCAGGGACCGCCCCGCGCCAGCGACTGAACCCCACCCCGAATCCCATGATCACCGCCATCGTCGCCCCGCTGCTGTCGGCCACCCTTGCCGCGACCCTCGACACCACGCCGGACGCGGCGATGCTGCGCTACCCGGACATCGGCAGGACGGACATCGTCTTCGTCTTCGCGGGCAACCTCTGGCTCGTCCCGAAGGAGGGCGGCACGGCGCGGCCGATGACGACCGTCGCGGGCGCGGAGGTGCTGCCCAAGTTCGCGCCCGACGGCACGCGCATCGCCTTCGTCGGCAACTACGACGGCAACCGCGACCTCTACGTGATGCCCGCGGCCGGCGGCCCGCCGGTGCGCGTGACGCACCACCCGACGGGCGAGGTGCTGAACGAGTGGACGAGCGACGGCGCGCTGGTGTTCACCGCAAGCGGCATGGAGGGCATCTCCCGCGCCGCGCGGCTCTACCGCGTGCCCGAGGGCGGCGGCCTTCCCGAGGCGCTTCCCGTGCCCTACGGCACCAACGGCACCATCAGCCCGGACGGCGAGTGGCTCGCGTACACGCCGCACTCGATCGACAACCGCACGTGGAAGCGCTACCGCGGCGGCATGCAGACGGACATCTGGGCGTACAACCTGAAGACCGGCGAGGCACGCCGCGCCACCGACCACGAGGGCATCGACACGCTCCCGATGTGGCAGGGCTCGACCCTCTACTACCTGAGCGACGCCACCAGCGACCCGAAGGCGCCGCACAAGCTCAACATCTGGTCGTGGGACCCGAAGTCCGGCGCGCGCACGCAGGTGACGCGCTTCACCGACGAGGACATCAAGTGGCCGTCGATCGGCGACGGCGAGATCGTCTTCCAGAAGGGCACCAAGCTGATGGTGCTCGACCTTGCCTCGGGCCGCTCGCGCGAGGTGACGGTGCGCATCCCCGGCGACCGCCCGACCGTGCGCCCGCGCATGGAGGACGTGAGCGACCAGCTGCAGGGCTCGAGCATCAGCCCCGGCGCCAGGCGCGTGGCGGTGGCCGCGCGCGGCGACATCTGGACCGCGCCTGCCGAGAACGGCGTGCCGCGCAACCTGACCCGCACCGACGGCGTGGCCGAGCGCAGCCCGGCGTGGAGCCCGGACGGGAAGTGGATCGCCTTCTTCACGGACGAGACCGGCGAGTACGAGCTGTGGGCGATGCCCGCCGACGGCAAGGGCGAGCGCAGGCAGCTCACGAAGGACGGGGGGCCGTTCAAGACCGGCGTCGAGTGGTTCCCCGACTCGAAGAAGCTGATCTACCAGGACAAGACCGGCTCGGCTTACCTCGTCGACTTCGAGACGGGCGAGCGGACCCTGGTCGACCGGGAGCCGTGGGACGGCGGCTTCGACTTCTCCGTCAGCCATGACGGCGCGTACGTCGCGTACTCGAAGTCGCGCCCGGAGCGCCGCAACGGCAGCATCTGGATCTACGACGTCGCCAAGAAGGAGGCGCGCGAGGTGACGAGCGGCATGTTCGCCGACGGGAGCCCCGTCTTCGACCGTGCCGGCGACTGGCTCTACTTCACCAGCCAGCGCGGCTTCGGCAACGCCGAGTACAGCGAGCTCGACACCACCTGGGCCTACCAGGACACCGCGCGCGGCTACGCGGTGCCGCTGCGCGCGGACCTGAAGAACCCGTGGGCCGTCGAGATCGACGAGGAGAAGGCCAAGGACGAGAAGAAGGACCCGAAGAAGGACGAGAAGAAGCCGGAGGAGAAGAAGCCGGAGGATGCCAAGCCCGCGGAGAAGGCGCCCGATGCGCCGAAGCCGGAGGGCGAGGCCAAGCCCGCGGATGCCGCCAAGCCGGAGGGCGAGAAGAAGACGGACGAGGCGAAGCCGGAGGACAAGAAGCCCGAAGAGAAGAAGCCCGAGGAGAAGAAAGGCTTCCGCATCGATTTCGAGGGCTTCGAGGCCCGTGCGATCGAGCTGCCGCTCGGCACCCAGCGGATCGGCGGCATGGCGGTCAACGACAAGAACCAGCTCGTCTTCAACCAGGGCGGGCAGGTGAAGGTGTTCGACATCAAGGACAAGAAGCGCGAGGTGAAGAAGGTCACCGACGGCATGGGCTTCCAGCTGACCGCCGACGGCAAGAAGATGCTCGCGGGCCTGCAGATCCTGGACGCGTCCGCCGGCGCCTCGGGCAAGGCGATCGTGACCCAGCCGATGATGGCGCAGATCGACCCCAAGCGCGAGTGGAAGCAGGTGGTGCGAGACGCGTGGCGCATCTTCCGCGACTACTTCTACGACCCCAACATGCACGGCGTGGACTGGCCGGCCGTCGGCGACCGCTACCTGGCGATGGTGGACGACGCCAACAGCCGCGAGGACGTCGGCTACATCATCAGCGAGATGATCAGCGAGCTGAACGTCGGGCACGCCTACTACAACGGGCGCGACTCGGGCGGCGGGCCGTCGGTGAACGTCGGCATGCTCGGCGTCGACTGGGACACCGCCATCGGCCCCGACGGCAGGAAGGTCTACCGCTTCCGCCACGTGGTGGGCGGCGCGCCGTGGGACGCCGACGCGCGCAACCCGCTGCACGAGCTCGGCATCAACGTGAAGGAGGGCGAGCACCTGCTCGCCGTCAACGGCATGCCCGTCGACGCGGCCAAGGACCCGTGGGCGGCGTTCCAGGGGCTCGCCGGCCGCACCGTGTCGCTCACGGTGGGGCCGAACCCGGTGATCGACGACCAGGTGCGCGAGGTGGTGGTCAAGCCGATGGCCGGCGAGGACAACCTGCGCTACCGCGACTGGATCGAGTCAAACCGCCGCTACGTGGCCGAGAAGTCCGGCGGCAAGGTGGGCTACGTCTACGTGCCCAACACCGGGATCGACGGGCAGTCGGACCTGGTGCGCCAGTTCCAGGGCGAGCGCTTCAAGCAGGCGCTCATCGTCGACGACCGATGGAACGGCGGCGGGCAGATCCCGACGCGCTTCATCGAGATGCTGAACCGCCCGGTGACCAACTACTGGGCGCGGCGCGACCAGGCGGACTGGATCTGGCCGCCCGACAGCCACGTTGGCCCGAAGGCGATGCTCATCAACGGGCTGGCGGGCTCCGGCGGCGACATGTTCCCCTGGCTCTTCCGCCACAACAAGCTCGGGCCGCTCGTCGGCACGCGCACCTGGGGCGGGCTGGTCGGCATCAGCGGCAACCCCGGCATGATCGACGGGTCAGGCGTGCGCGTCCCGGTGTTCGCCTTCTACGAGAAGGACGGCACGTGGGGCATCGAGGGCCACGGCGTCGACCCCGACTTCGAGGTGCTCGACGACCCCGGCGTCATGAAGGGCGGCCCGCACCAGGGCGGCATCGACCCGCAGCTCGACAAGGCGGTGGAACTCCTGCTCGCCGAGCTCGAGCGCAACCCCGTGAAGCACCCGGCGCGGCCGGCCTACCCCAACCGCGAGGGCTTCGGCATCGCGCCGGAAGACAAGTAGCGACCGCCCGCTACCGGCCCCACTGCGTGCCGCCGATGCCCTCGCCGGCCCAGTGGTCGTAGGTGCCCCACCCGCCGTGCGAACCGTTGCCGGCGGGCGTCGCGTACGGACCCGCGTTCACGCCGCGGCTCGTGCCCCAGTACGCGCCGGGCGCCGCGAACTGCTGCGGCGGATGGAAGCCGTTCGGCCGCGCGAGCGGCTCGTAGCCCCAGTTGCCGCCGTACGTCGAGCCGGTGCCGGTCCACGGCCGGTAGGCCGACGCGTCGTAGCCGCCGTATTCGTTGCCCGGTCCGCGGAACGCCGCGGGCGCGTCCTGCGCGGCGCCCTCGAAGCGTCGCTGCATCGCCTGCTCGTTCTCGCGCGCGGCGGACTCGGACGCATCGCGCCGCGGCGCCGCGGCGCCGGCCGCCTTGCGCATCTCGGCACGGCCGGCGTTCGCCATGTCGCCGCGCGGCGCGGCCCACGTGCGTGCATCGACCGCCTTGCCGTGCTGCGCAAGCCGCTGCTGCGCGTCGCGGGCGTTGGCACGCTGCCACTCATGGTGCAGGGCAGTCCACCGGTCGTAATAGGGGTGCCAGTGGTTCGTCCACCACGGCCAGTGGTTCCATCCCCACCACCCGCCCCAGCCCCAGGCCCACGCCTGGTTCCATCCGCCGCACCAGCCCCAGCCGCCCCAGCCCTCGCCGCCGAGATAGGCGGGCCAGACGTCCGGCGTGCCCCAGTACGGCACGTCGCCGCCGGACGCCGCCGGCGGCGCGAACGTGCCGCTCTGCGCGTCGTACGAGGGATCGCATCCATAGGTCTGCGGATACGCGTCGTAACCCTCGGCCGAGGGCTGCGAATAGGCGAACCCGGTGCCGTAGACGGGCGTGCCGTCGTGCAGGTAGGTGCCGAGGTAGCCCGGCGAGAACCCGAAGGTCACGCTGTCCTTGGTCGAGCCCATGACCCACACGTACGTGCACGCGTAGATCGGCGAGCTCGGCGGGATCGCGTAGACGGCATCTGGCACGCGGTCGCAGAGCGTCCAGGGGCCCTTCTCGTTGGCCGCCTCGAACCACGCGCCGTCGTCGCAGCAGTAGACGAGCCCGCCCGCGCGCACCGTCGGCTTCGACGCATTCACGAGCCATGACACGTCCGACCCCGTGCCGCCCGAGGAGATCGGCGTCCACTCCGCCGCGCCGTCGATCGTGACCGCCGGTGCCGCGCCGTCGCGCCGCAGCGTGACCGTGCGGACCTCGCGCGCGGCCACCACGGCCTCGTTGGCCTCGGGCGTGCCGGACACCGCGGCGCGCACGGCGTCCATCCGCCGCGAGGAGGGAATCCGCGCGAACGCCGGCGGCAGGTCGCCGGGCGAGACCGCGGCCCACGCGCCGCTGCCGAGCGACGCCGTCGAGAACCAGCGGCCGCCGGAAAGCAGGAAGAACGCGCTGCCGTCCGCGGTGAGCAGCGTGCTCGGGGTGTTGGCCACGCGCTGCACGCCGTCGGCGACGCGCTCAAGGCGCGGCGCACCGTCGATCGCCACCAGCACCGTCGGCACCGTGGCCACCATGACGTCGGCCGGCTTCGGCGCGGGCGGTGCCGACGAAGGCTTGGCCTCCGCGATCGCCACCGGCATCTTCGGCGCCGTGCCCATCGCCGCGACCACCTCCGCCGGCGGCGCGGCGCCGTCGGCGTAGCCAGCGGCCAGCTGCTTCGAGCGACGCCACGACCCCGAGATGCGCGTGCACCACTCGCCCTCGGGCGACTTCAGGAGGATCGCGGGCGTGTTGCGCACCATCGACCACCCCGTCGAGCCAAGCGGCGACAGGCGCGGCTCGCCGTCGACGCTCACGAGCACGGCGGGCTTCTGCACGACCATGATCGCCGGCGCGTCGTGCCGCAGGCCGGGCGTCGAGCTCGCGCGCGGGTTCACGAGCCGCAGCGAGCGGACGAGCGTCGCCCGGTCGCTGGTCATCGCGACCAGATAGAGCGCCTGCGAGAGCGCGGTCACCTCGTCGGCCGCCGCCGGCGCACCGTTGACCATGAACGAATTGACGCGGAAGCGGTTCACCTCCACCTCGCCGGGGACGTCCGAGGCCATCACGTCGGCGGAGAGCGTCGCCTCGCCGGTCCGGGACGCGCCGCCGCTTCCCTGGATCGCCACCTCGGCCACGAAGTAGGCGCGCGAGCCGTCGAGCCCCGTCAGCCGGGGACGGAAGACCTGGTAGCTGCTTCCCCCGGCCGACACGCTCTGGGGCCACCCGTCCCCGATTGCGCCCGGATCGGCGGCCGGCTTCGGAGCCGCGGGCGCGGGCGCCTGGCCCTGCGCGGGCGCGACGGCGATCGAGAGCGAGCAGGCGGCGGCAAGGCAGGAGATCAGCTGGATCATGGTGGGAATGGCCCGGCAACACGCGGGCGAAGCGAGTCTATCGCTGGGCAAAAATGGCCGCAGGACAGCCGTGGGCCGTCCTGCGACGCAGTTCCCATGATTCGAACACCCAGCCAGGGGCCCCGTGGCCCGCGGTCAGGCGCGCCGACTGCGGCTGGCCGTCAGGCCCGCCAGCCCGAGCAGCGCGATGGCGCCGGGAGCCGGGACGGCATCCACGCCGATCAGCGTGATCGAGCCGGTCCAGGTGCCCGAGGCGCCGCCACCCGAGAAGCCGTTGCCCAGAAGCACGGGCAGGTCGGCCGCAGTGCCCGTGAAGCCGATGGGCGTCGTCAGGGTGACGGTGCTGTTGACGATGGTGCCGGCGTCGCCGCTGTTGCCGTTGGACCACCAGTAGCGCTGCGTCGACCCGAGGGTCGAGTAGCCGCCCACCTGGAGCGCGCCGTTGCCGATCGGCGGCAGGTCGATGTAGATCGTGAGGTCGTTGGCGTAGGTGCGCACCGAGTCCAGCAGCGTCGCGTTCACGCGCACGCCGGTCAGGCTGCCGACGAGGGTGCCGGCGCCGAAGATCTGGTTGAACTCGAGCGCGTCAAGGGTCAGCGAGTCGAACGTGTAGGTCACGTCGGCGCTGGCACCGGCGGCGATGGCCGCAGCGGCAATGGACGAGATGAGGCAGGTGTTCTTCATGGGAGGGAACTCGAAACGGGAAACAGGGAACGCGAAACGCGGGATTGGGAAGATCCCGCAGGCAGGTCCCTTTTCCAGTTGTCCCTCCAAACACGCAGGCGTCGAAACCATGCCGCGTGAATCACGGCCTGCAAGCGATTCGCGCACGATTGAGGGGGTGGTCGCGAAAGGAATCACGGCTGGCGGCCAAAAGTGGTTCCGAAGCACTCAAAACTGTGTAATTATAGGACGCATTTGCCGCGTGTCCCCGACCTCCCGCGCACGACAACCGTCTTCCACATGCATGCCTCGATCCTGCGGCTCGCCACCGTCGCCCTCGGCTTGGCCAGCACCGCCCTCGCGCAGTCGGGCTCCTTCATCAACTGGGAATCGCCCCAGGCGCACCCAGTCGACGTCACCCCGGACGGACGGCTGCTGCTCGTGGCGAACACCGCGGACGCACGACTTGAGGTCTTCGACGTCTCGGGCAAGGCGCCGGTGCGCCTCGGATCCGTGCCGGTGGGCCTCGACCCCGTCAGCGTGCGCGCCCGCGGCAACGGCGAGGCCTGGGTCGTCAACCAGATCTCCGACTC
>JBEITQ010000123.1:0-6174 GCA_040374835.1 Phycisphaeraceae bacterium
CGCGAAGAACGACCTCGAGCGGCGCATGCTGCGCTCCCGGCCGTGGAAGCTGACGGCGACCTTCTCGGTGCGGGCCCGGCGCCGCGATTCCTCGAAGCGGCGCAGGTAGTCGCGGTACCGGCGTCGGCTCGAGGGCTGGACGAAGGGCATCGCGGCGATTCTAGGGGTGCCACGGCTAGACTCGGGCGATGATTCCCGCGCACGTTGCCCTGGTCCCGGCCGCGCTCCTCGGTGCGACGCTCGTCGCGGTGCAGTCGGCGCCGCCTGCGCCTCCGAAGGCACCCGTCGCGCCGAAGGCGCCGGCCGCCCCGAAAGCGCCCGCTGCACCCAAGGCGCCGACGGACGGCGATGGCGGCGAGGCCAGGGAGAGCGGAAAGGGCAAGGGCAAGGCGCCGCGCGCCGCGGGCATCTGGTTCGGCGCGGCGAAGGCGCCCGAGAAGGCCAAGGGCGCCGTGCGCCTGGCCGCCTACAACGTCGAGAACCTCTTCGACCGCGTCGACGACCCGGCGCTCTCCGGCGAGCACGACGACGCGAAGATGGCGACCAAGGAGGGACGGCTCCTGGCGATCGCCGACGCGATCCGCCGCCTCGACGCCGACGTGCTGTGCATCGAGGAGATCGAGGGGCTCGAGGCGCTGAAGTGGTTCCGCGACACCTACCTGAAGGACATGGGCTACTCCCACGCCGCGAGCGAGGACGTGGGCTACTACCGGGGCGTCGAGCAGGCGGTGCTGAGCCGGTTCCCGATCCGGTCGCATGCCACGTACGTGCAGGAGGACCTGTCCGACATGGATGCGATGCGCACCGGGTCCGGCTGGGCCGCGCGCAAGCCCGACCAGGGCGACCGCTTCCAGCGCTCCCCGCTGCGCGTGGACGTCGACGTGGACGGATGGCCGCTCACGGTGTTCGTGGTCCACTTGAAGGCCGGCGGCAAGGAGTTCGAGTACCACCGCGAGAGCGAGGCGCTGCAGACGGTGTCGCTGGTGAAGGACGTCCTGGCGAAGGACCCGGGCGCCAACGTGGCGGTGCTGGGCGACTTCAACGCCACGCCGTCGATGCGCGCCGTGAAGGCGATGGGCGAGGGCGGGCTGCGGAGCGCCTACGACTTCCGGGCCGTGAAGCGCGGCGACACGCGCGAGCTCTACACGACGCACGACTCCGGTCGCGCGATCGACTACATCTTCATGTCCCCCGCGCTGGCCAAGGCGGCACGCGACGGCGGGTTCTTCGTGCTCGGCACCGTTCACCCGCCGAGCGACTACGACTGGCGCAAGGACCCCGACAAGGAGCGCGTGCCCGAGGGCTACGCGAGCGACCACTACCCGGTGGCGATCGACCTCATGCCGGAAAGGAAGGCGGCGCCCGCGAAGGACGCGGGCGCCGCGGGTGGCGCTGCCAAGTGAGTCGGAGCAAGTGACGTCGGAGGGCCGGGTCAGCCCTGGCCGACGGTCATCCGGACGAAGCGGGTGATGGCCGCGCCCGCGGGGAGCACGTCCTTCACGGCCTTCTTGTCGTCGCGGACGTACTTCTGGCCGAGGAGGGTGACCTCCTCGAAGAACTTCCGCATCTTGCCCTCGGCCATCTTCTGGGCGATCTGCTCGGGCTTGCCGGAGGCCTTGGCCTCCTCGACGGCCTCGGCCTGGCGCCGGGCCTTGACGTCGGCTGGCACGCCGTGCTCGTCCACCGCGATCGGCGGCGGCGACGAGGCCACGATGTGCTGGCAGATGCCGGTGCCGGTGTCGGCGTCGATGGAGCCGTTGAAGGCGATCAGCGCGCCCTTCTTGCCGTCGTGGTGCACGTAGTGGGCGAAGCCCTGGCCCTCGAGCACCTCGCCGCCGGCGAAGGAGATGTTCTCGCCGGTCTTGATCCGCACCTCGTCGAGGCGCTTCTTCATGGCGTCGGTGTTCACCGTGGCGCCGGCGGCGCCGGCGGCGGCCATCTTCGCGAGCTCGGCGGCCATCTCGCGGAACTCGGGGTTGCGCGCGGTGAAGTCGGTCTCGGCGCGGACCTCGACGATGGCGGCCTTGCCGCCCGCGACGGCGACGGCGATGCAGCCCTCGCCGGCGGCGCGGTCGGTGCGGGAGTCCATCTTGCCCTTGAGCTTCTCGCGCAGGCGCTCCTCGGCGAGCTTCATGTCGCCGTTGGCCTCGGCGAGGGCGGCCTTGCAGTCCATCATGCCGAGCCCGGTGCGCTCGCGCAGGGTCATGACGTCCTTGGGGCTGATGTTGGCGGTGGTCATTCGTTCACCTCAGGTCAGGGTGCGGGTGTCTGGAAGGGATTGCGGAGCGGCCTCAGGCGCCGGGCGCGGTGCCCGCGGCCTCTGCTCGCGGCGCGTCGGCGCCCGCGGACGCGGAGCGTCCGTCGGCACGGAACTGGCTGCGGCTCGAGCGGCGCGCGGGGCGCGGCGCGTTCGGGGACTCGACGTCGCCGGCCGCGGCCGCTGCCGCGCCCATCTCCTCGGGGCTCGCGTTGGCGCGCTGGCCGCGGCCCTCGGCGGCGGCCGCGCACAGCTCGCGGATCACGATGTCGATGGAGCGCATCGAGTCGTCGTTGCCAGGCACCGGGATGTCGGCGAGGTCCGGGTTGCCGTCGGTGTCGATGAGGCAGATCGTCGGGATGCCCAGGGCCTTTGCCTCGAGCAGCGCGTTCTGCTCGCGCGTGGTGTCGACCACGACGAGGGCGCCGGGCAGCTTGGTCATGCCGCGCAGGCCGTTCAGGTTGCGGTGGATCTTCTTCTGCTCGCGGGCGAGCTGCGACTCCATCTTCTTGGAGTAGTTGCGGATGTCGCCGGTCTCGGCGAGGCGCTCGAGGTCCTCGAGCCGGCGCAGCCGCTCGCGGATCGTGCGGAAGTTCGTGAGGGTGCCGCCGAGCCAGCGCTCGGTGACGAACGGCATGCTGCAGGCCGCGCAGTGCTGCTCCACGGCGCCGCGCGCCTGGCGCTTGGTGCCGACGAAGCAGACGTCCTTGCCGCCGGCCACGGTCCTGGCGATGAACCGCTTGGCGAGCAGGAGGCCCTTGATCGTCTCCTTGACGTCGATGATCGAGATGCCGTTCTTGGTGGCGAAGATGTACGGCTTCATCTTCGGGTTCCACTGGGAGCGGCGCTGTCCGAAGATGACTCCGGCTTCGACGAGTTCCTTGGCGAGCGACTTCTGGTCAGACATGTGGGCTCTCCTTGCAGAGCGGCAGCAGCGACACCGCGGGAACCGGCCGGTGGACGCCGGCAGGGCCGGCGGCCGTCCCGAACCAAGGGCGCTTGGGACGAGGACGTGAGCCCCGCATCGCGGGGCCGTTCGTCGCGGTGTCCACCTGGAATCCGCGACGCCCCGCACCAGCGGGGAAGCGGGACACGGTACCCCAAACCGCTGCGCGTCCGCAACGGGAGGGTGGATGGGCCGGCGCCCCGTTATTGGCCGTCAGATCGCGCGTTCGCCCACGCGCCGCAGCCAGAGGCGTTCCGTGCCATGCCCGGCGAAGCCGGTGGCGACCACCACCCGGTCGTCGGTCGCCAGGGTCCCCGCCGACCGCAGCAGCGCCTCGGCGCGCCGGACGAAGTCGCGGCTGTCGGCGGGGCGCCGGGTGCGGATCGCATGCACGCCACGGAGCAGGGCGAGCGAGCGCAGTTCCGCGTCGTCGTCGCCGAAGGCCACGATCGGCACCTGGACGTCGGCCTGGCTGATGAACCGCACCGAGCGCGCGTCGGTCCAGCACAGCACGGCGCGGGCGCGGGCGTCGACGGCCATCTGCGCGATGGCGCGCGCGAGCACCGCCGCGGGCTCGGGGGATTCGGCGAGGGCGATGGCACGGAGCGGCGCCGGGGGCTGCGCCGCGGTCCAGCGCTCGGCTTCCTGGGCGATGCGGCGCATGGCGCGCACGCTCTCGAACGGATGGCGGCCGGCGGCGGTCTCGCCGCTCAGCATCACGGCGTCGGTGCCGCCGAGGATCGCGTTGGCGACGTCGGAGGCCTCGGCGCGGGTGGGAAGCGGCGCCTCCATCATGCTCTGGAGCATCTGGGTGGCGACGATGCAGGGGATGGCCGCCCGGTCGCAGGCGGCCTGGATGCGGCGCTGCTCCACCGGCACGCGCGCGAAGTCGAGCTCGATCGCCAGGTCGCCGCGCGCGACCATCATGGCGTCCGCCTCGGCGGCGATGCCGTCGAGCTCGCCGAGCGCCACCGGGCGCTCGATCTTGGCCACGATCCCGGGCGTGCGGCGTCGCCGCCGGCGCGCGGCCGCGTCCAGCACGCGGCGGAGGAGCCGCACGTCGGCGGGGCGCTGCACGAAGCTCAGCGCGACGAAGTCCGCGCCGTGCCGCACGGCCCAGTCGGCGAGCACGCGGTCGCGCGCCGTGGGGGCGCGCAGGCGCACGGCGCTCTCCGGCAGGTTCACGCCCTTGCGCCCGGAGACGGTGCCGCCCACCTCGCAGGTGCACTCGACGGCGCCGCGCACGACGCGGCGCACGCGCAGCTGGACCGCGCCGTCGTCGATGAGCACGCGGTCGCCGGCGCGGACGTCGCCCGAGAGGCCCGCGTAGTCGACGTGGAGCGTCGCGGGGCGGGCATCCGGGTCGATGGGCGCGCTGCCGCGGGCGATGCGGACCGGGTCTCCGTGCCGCAGCGCGACGACGCGGCCCGCGGGCATCGGCGTGAGCCGGATCTTCGGGCCGGGCAGGTCGGCGAGGATTCCCACCTCGATGCGCAGCGCCCCGGCGGCTCGGCGGATGGCCGCGATGGAACGCGCGTGGGTCTCCAGGTCGCCGTGGCTCAGGTTCAGCCGGAACACGCTGACCCCCTCGCGCACCAGGCGGTCGAGGTCGGCGGGCCGGCTGCATGCCGGGCCCACGGTGGCGACGATCCGCGTCAGGCAGCGGTCGGTCCGGAAGTCTCTGCGCGGGGCGGGCATGGGAGCGGAATACTACGATTCCTTCCTTCCATGCTGAGCAAGATCTTCAAGGCCTACGACGTCCGCGGCATCTACCCCGAACCGCTCTCCGAGACCGACGCGTTCCAGGTGGGCTTCGGCACCGCGAAGCACCTGATGGAGGCCGCCGCGCGCGAGGGCCGGACCGGCGACCGGGCGCGGACGCTGGTGGTCGGGCGCGACATGCGCAAGAGCTCGCCGTCCCTCGTGCGCGCGCTGAAGGACGGCATGATCGAGGCGGGCGCGGTGGTGGTCGACGTCGGCATGGTTGACACGCCGTTCACCTACTTCGCGGCCAACCACCTCGACGCGGCCGGCGCGGTGCAGACCACCGCGAGCCACAATCCCGCGCAGTACAACGGCTTCAAGGTGAGCGGGATCGGCGCGCGGCCGGTGGGGCAGGACACGGGGCTCTCCGCGATCAAGGCGATCGCCGAGGGCGCACGGCGCGGGTCGGGCCCCGGCGGCGGGCGCGAGGAATCGCGCGACCTGTGGGACGCGTACCGGGAGCACCTGCTGCGCTTCCTGCCGGCATCGGTGCTCGACGGGTCGCGCACCCTGCACGTGGTGATCGATGCCTCCAACGGCATGGCCGGCACGATGGTGCCGAAGGTCTTCGGCGACGTGAAGGGCCTGCGGATCACCCCGATCAACTTCGAGAACTCGACGGGCGAGTTCGTGCACGAGCCCAACCCGCTGGTGGAGGCGAACCTGGCGCCGACGCGCGAGGGCGTCCGTGCGCTGAAGGCGGACTTCGGCGTGTGCTTCGACGGCGATGCGGACCGCTGCATGGTGATCGACGAGCGCGGCGAGCCGGTGGGGTGCGACCTGCTGACGGGGTGGCTTGCGCAGGGCTGGCTCGAGGGCCGGGCCGGCGCGTCGATCGTCTACGACCTGCGCAGCACGCGCTCGGTGGCCGAGGCGGTGCGCGAGCGGGGCGGCGTCCCGGTCGAGGGCCGGGTGGGGCACGTCTTCATGAAGCAGAAGCTGCGCGAGACGGGCGCCCCCTTCGGCGGCGAGCTGAGCGGCCACTTCTACTTCGCGGACATGTGGTGCACCGACAGCGGTGCGCGTGCCTTCGCCAACGTGGTGTCGGCGCTGGTGGCCGCGGGGAAGCCGATGTCCGAGTGCATCCGGCCGTTCCGTCGCTACTGCCAGAGCGGCGAGATCAACTTCGAGAACGACGACAAGCAGGGCGCGCTCGACGCGCTGCGGGCGAAGTATCCGCACGCGAAGTGCCACACGCTCGACGGCC
>JBEITQ010000096.1:0-7216 GCA_040374835.1 Phycisphaeraceae bacterium
CGGCGCGCCGTGGCGGACGCCGAGGCGACCCGCGCATCGACCCGCGCCGAGACCGCGGCGGAGGCGCTGGCCAACGCCCGCATCGCCTCGACGGAGCGCGGCGGCGCGCTCGATGCCCTCCGTCGCGAGCGCCGCGGCGCGGAACTCGCCCGCGACGAGCAGCAGCGCCAGCGTGCCGTGGCGGCCGAGCAGGCCGACCGGCGTGCGCAGCAGGCCGAGCGCTACGCCGGCACCATCACCGAGGCCCGGGCGGCCGCGGAGGCGGCGCGCACGGAACTCGCGTCGGTCGCCGAGGCCCTCGTCGGCGCCGCGGAGGCCGTGACCGCGTCGGACCGCGCCGTGCAGGAGGCGGGCGCCGCGCTGCGCCTCGCGCGCGAGCAGGCGAAGATCCTCGAGCGGAACTGGACGAGCGTCGAGCTCGGACGGCGCGAGGTGGAGATCAAGCGCGAGTCGCTGGAGGAGTCGGCGCTCACCGACCTCGAGCTCGACCTCGGGGCGTCCTACGAGGCGCACCTCGCCGAGCGGGCGGCCGGGGGCTTCGTGCCCGTCGACCGCACGGCCGCCGAGGCGGAGCTCGCCGCGCTCAAGGACGACATCAAGTCGCTCGGCAACGTCAACCTCGACGCCATCGACGAGGAAGGCCAGCTCGAGGAGCGCAACGAGTCGCTGGTGCGCCAGCTTGCAGACATCGACGCGGCGACGGTCCAGCTCGGGCAGCTCATCCTGCAGCTCGACGCCGTGTCCAAGGTGCGCTTCGAGCAGGTGTTCACCACGGTGCGCGAGAACTTCGCCGGCAACGGCGGCATGTTCCGGCGGCTCTTCGGCGGCGGCAGCGCCGACCTCTTCCTGGTGCCGGACGAGGAGACGGGCGAGGTCGACATGCTCGAGTCCGGCGTCGAGATCCGCGCCAAGCCCCCGGGCAAGGAGCCGCGCCTCATCAGCCAGCTCTCCGGCGGCGAGAAGACGATGACCGCGGTGGCGCTCCTGATGAGCATCTTCCAGAGCAAGCCCAGCCCGTTCTGCGTCCTCGACGAGGTCGATGCCGCCCTCGACGAGGCGAACGTGGAGCGCTTCTGCGGCGTGCTGCGCGAGTTCCTCGACCGCAGCCACTTCATCGTCATCACCCACCACAAGCGCACCATGCAGGCGTGCGACCAGCTCTACGGCATCACCATGCCGCAGCGCGGCGTCTCGCGCCGGGTCAGCGTGCGCTTCGAGCAGGTGGGCAAGGACGGCGCCATCTCCAAGGAGGCCGTCGAGGCCGCCGACCGCGAGCAGCGCACCCGCCCGAGCGACGCGCTCGCGGGCGCCTGGCAGGACAACTGACGCAGGCCCGCGGAGGCCGTGCGGCGCGCGGGCGCCCGCGCCCGGCGGCTCAGGCCAGCTCCGGCCACGCCTCGCGCGCGGCCCGGTGCGCCTCGGCATGCAGGTCCGCCGTGAGCTGCGGCGTGGCCGCGTAGCCCCCCGAGAGCAGGACCACGAGCGGCAGCCCGCGCCGGCGGGCCTCGGAGATCACCCGCCGGTCCCGTGCCCGCAGGCCCTCCCTGGTCAGCGACAGCCGTCCGAAGCGGTCCCCCGCCACCACGTCCACGCCGGCGAGGTAGAAGCCGAGGTCGGCGCGCGCCGCGTCGAGCACGCCGCCGAGGTGCGAGTCGAGCGTGGCCAGGTACGCCTCGTCGCCCGTGCCGTCCTCGAGCCCCACGTCGAGGGTCGACGGCGGCTTGCGGAGCGGGAAGTTGTTGCGGCCGTGCATCGAGACGGTGAACGACTCCGGGTCGCCCGCGAGGAGCTCTGCGGTGCCGTTTCCATGGTGGACGTCGAGGTCGACCACCACGGCGCGGCGGATCCGCCCCTCCGCGCGGAGCGCGCGGATCGCCACCACCACGTCGTTGATCACGCAGTAGCCCTCGCCGTGGTCGCGGCAGGCGTGGTGCGTGCCGCCGGCGAGGTTGCCGGCGATCCCGTCCTCGAGCGCCGCGCGTGCGGCCAGCAGCGTGCCCGTCGTCGCGCGCCGGCTGCGCCGCACGAGCGCCGGGCTCCACGGGAGCCCGAGGCGCCGCACGGCCGCGGCATCGAGCGTGCCGTCGCGCAGCGCGGACAGGTAGCCCTCGCCGTGCGCGAGGGCCAGCAGTTCCCACGGAGCCTCGTCCGGCGCCATGATGCGGTCGGCCCGCACCAATCCCTCGGCCAGCAGGATGTCCCTGAGCTCGACGAACTTCCGCATCGGGAACGCGTGCCCCGGCGGCAGCTCGACGACGTAGTCGGGATGGAACGAGACGCGCATCGGGCAACGGTAGGAAGAAATGGCCCGCGGCGGGCAGCGCCCGCCGCGGGCCGAGGTTCGCGGCCGCCGACGGAGGTCAGCGCTTGGCGGGGATCGTGAGCTTCATCCCGGGCTTCAGGCTCGCCGGGTCGCCCTTCAGGAGCGAGCGGTTGGCCTCCAGGATGCGCTTCCAGTCGCCGTCGCCGCCGTAGAACTTGCGCGAGAGCGCCACCAGCGTGTCGCCCTTCTGCACGGTGTAGGCGTTGCCCTCGACCGGCGTCGCGGTGCCGACGCTGCCCGCGGCGCGCGGCGCGTCGACGCCGCCCTCCGGGATCGTGATCGACTGGCCGACCTTCAGGTTGTTCGGGTTGATGCCGGGGTTCGCCGAGGCGATCTGGCGCCACTTCTGCCCGTCGCCGAGCTGCGCGCGCGCGATCGCCTCGAGCGTGTCGCCCGACTTGATCACGTAGTTGCGGCTGCCCGCGGCCGACGGCGTCGCCGGTTCGGCAGCCGCGGTGCGCGGGTCGAAGTTCGTCGGCACGGAACCTCCGGTCGTCGTCGTGCCCGTCGGGACGACGGGCTTCGTGGAGGCAGGCGATGCGTTCGCGGTCGAGGTCGACGCGGTCGCCGTGCCCGCGGTCGTCGGCGTGCCCGCGGCGGGCGTGCCGGAGGTCGACGCGGTGGCCGGGCCGAGCGTGAGCGCCTCGGGGCCGCCCGTCATCGGCGAGGACGGCTCGCCGAAGGCCTCGGCCGGCGGCGCGCCGGGCGCCGCGGCATCGAGGCCGGGCGTCGCGGGCGCGTCGAGCGACGCGATCGAATCGGCGGACGACATCGACGCGCCCGAGGTGGCGGGCGCGGCGCTGGGCGTCACGAAGGCGAAGTACAGGCCGACGGCCGCGACGGCGACCACGACCACGAGGGCGGCAAGACGAGCTCCATTCGACACGGGTGATTCCTTCCTTGGTTGACCCGACGGCCGGGATGTGCGAACTGGGCGGCAGTGTAGCGCCGCGCCGGGCTCATGCGGGCGTGGGGGCCGCGCCGGAGGCGGCGTCCGCCGCGCGGTCGCGCTCCCCCGCCCCCTCGGCGGGCACGTAGACGAGGGGGGCGGCGATGGCGACCGACGAGTAGGTGCCCGCGATCAGTCCCACCAGGAACGTGAACGCGAAGGGCTGCATGCTGGGCCCGCCCATGTAGAAGAGGATGAGCGGGGTGGCGAGCGCGCAGCCGCCCGTGAGCAGGGTCCGGCTGAAGGTCTGGTTGATCGAGTCGTTGATCATCCCGCGGGTGGCGAACGGCAGCTTGCCGCGGTTCTCGCGGATGCGGTCCATGATCACGATGGTGTCGTTCAGCGAGTAGCCGATCACCACCAGCAGGGCCGACACGACGTTCAGGTCGACGCGGAACTCCTGGATCCGCAGCGCCTGGCCGAGGCCCAGCTCGCCGATCCACGGGGTCATCGCGAGCAGCCCCAGGCACACCGCCACGTTGAAGATGACGCCGATGATGGTCGCCACCGAGTAGAGGAGCGAGCCGAACCGCACCCAGATGTAGACGATCATCCCGGCGAAGGACAGGATGACGGCAAGGGTGGCCTGCGCCGCGAGGTCGCGCGCCACCGAGGGCGAGATGCTGCTCACCTGCTCGAGGCTCGCCTGGCGGCTCAGGGCGCCGGAAACGAGGTTCCACTCGAGGTCGGCGAAGTTCTTCTGCCACGCCGCCTCGGCGATCTTCCGCCCGGCCATGTCCGGGTCGTGCACCACGACGGCGACCGACGACCACGTGCCGTCGCCCGCGCGGGCGAGGCCCACGACGTCCACGGAACGCCCCGCGACTTCCGAGTAGTCGGGCTGGCTGCGCAGGCGCCGGATGCGCTCGGAGGCATCGTCCACCGAGATTGGCGGGTCGATCCCCTCGAGCACGATGGCCACGCCGCCGATCGCCTCGTCCACCGGCACGTCCAGGCCCGTGCGCGACAGCACGTCCCCGAGGTTCGGGCGGTCGATGCGGAACGCGCGCCCCGCCGAGGAGCGCTCGCCGCTGCCGGCGAAGCGCACCGGGCGGCGGATGTCCATGTCGTCCTGGAAGGCCCCGACCACCGCCTCGACGAGCTTGGCGGAGACCTGCGCCTCGTCCTCGATGCCGATCGGGTTGGGGACCTTGATCTGGAAGGAGGTGGAGTCGCCCCCGGCCGCCGTCTCGCCCACCGTCAGGACGGTGGCGTTGCGCAGCTCGGCCAGGATCGGGTCGGCCGACTGGCCGGTGCCGATCGTGCGCAGGCGCTCCTCGACGCGCGCGCGACCCATCAGGAGGCGTCCGCCGAGCGACGGCTCGCCCGCGGCCGCGGGCCGCGTGGTCATCGTCATCGAGGTGCCGCCGCGGAACTCGGTCTCGAAGATGTCCTCGCCGCGCGAGAGCGTGGCCACCACGCAGATCGCAGCGAACACGAGCGACGCGCCCCACAGGACGTGCCGGTAGCGCAGCCAGTCGACCGACGGCCGCAGCGCGCGCGCCAGCCCCGGCGCCACGATCGGCAGCATCGCGATCCGCTCGGCGCCCGTCTTCTGCTGCCAGAGGCGGAGCAGGACGTGGGTCACCAGCAGGCCAGCGGCGAGCGTGGTGAACACGCCGATCCCCATCACGAGCGCGAAGCCCTTCACCTCGGCGCCCGCGAACCAGTACAGCACCACGACGACGATCAGGTTGGTGATGTTGCCGTCGATGATGGCCGTCGCGGCGCGGCTCATGGCCGTCTCGATGGCGTCCTTCAGCTTCTGGCCCCTGTCGACGATCTCCTCGCGCAGGCGCTCGTAGATGAGGACGTTCGAGTCGACCGCGATCGCGATCGAGAGCGCCACGCCGGCCAGGCCGGGCAGCGTGAAGTTCGCGTCCACCAGCACCATGCAGAAGAACACCGCCAGCGCGTTCACGAGCAGCGAGACGTTGGCGATGATGCCGGGCACGAAGTAGTAGATCACCAGGACCACGAACGTCACCGCGATCGAGAGCGTCATGCTCTGCAGGCCGCGCTCGAGGTTGTCCTTGCCCATGGCGGGCCCGAGGACGCTCACGGAGACGGGCTCGGGCGAGAGCCGTGCGCCCAGGGCGCCCGAGCTCAGGACGCGGACGAGGTAGTCGATGTCGGCATCGGAGAAGCTGCCGCTGATCTGGCCCGTGCCGGGGATCTTCGACTGCA
Organism: Phycisphaeraceae bacterium; assembly: GCA_040374835.1. GTDB lineage: Bacteria > Planctomycetota > Phycisphaerae > Phycisphaerales > SM1A02 > UBA966. The sequence continues at coordinate 5,460 of JBEITQ010000096.1, forward strand.
GGGTCGGGGCGGAATAGACCTGGTTGTCCAGGACGATCGCCATCGGCTGGCCGACGTTGGCGCCGGTCATCCGGCCCATCTCGGCGCCGCCGGCGTCGTCGAGCATGAAGCTGACGGCCTTGCGCCCGAGCTCGTCGTTGGACCGGAACACCTGCTTCATCGACCACTCGCGCGCGCCGGGATCGTGGGTGAGCGAGCGGTCGGGCGTGGTCCAGAGGAGGAGGTAGATCTGCCGGTCCGGTCCGCGGCCCGCCACCAGGCCGCGGCGCAGCGCGAAGTACTGCGCCGGGTCCGCCTCGAGCATCAGGAGCTCCTCGGGCGTCCGGTACCACTCGTTGAGCGCGTTGATGCGGAACCAGCGCGCCACGTTGCTCTCGGCGGCGAGCGGGCCGCCCTCGCCCAGCTGCGTGCGCAGCTCGTCCACGTTGACGCCGAGGGAGTTCTGCGGGGTGACGGCGATGCGGAAGTCGAGGACGCCGGCGCCGCGCAGGAGGCGCTTCAGGTCCTCGGGGTCGTCGAGCACGGTGCGGACCGCGGCATAGGCGTCGTGCGCCTTGGCGGCCGCGTCGATCTCGGCCGAGGCCGCGGGGAATTCAGCGCGCAGCGACGCGAGCGCCGCGGCCCGCTCGGACATGCCGTCGGCGCCGGGGACGTCCGGCAGCATCACGATGCGGCCGAACCGGCTCGCGCCGAGCGCGCCCGTCTGCACCTCGGCGCGCGCCTTCTCGTAGGCGACCTCGGCCACCGCGGCCTCGTCCGCGAGGCGGTCGAGGTCGTCGGCCGGGGCGTTCATGCCGCGCGCGCCGTCGAAGCGGCCGCGTGCGTCCTGCGCCGCGGTCCACGCCGACTGCAGCGCCTCGAGCCGCGCCTTGCGCACGGGGTCGCCCTGCGCGAGGTCGGCCGCCTTGCCCGCGGCGAGCGCGGCATCGAGCTCGCGCGGGGTCAGGCGCGCCTTCGCCACCAGCGCGTCGAGCGCCTCGCGGTAGGCCTTGCCCGCCGCGCGGACCTCGTCGCCCGGCAGCGGCATCACGACCTCGATCCGGTCGACTCCCTGCGGGGTCATGGTGAGGTCGAGCACGCCCTGCGGGTTCACGCGGTTCTTCAGGGTCTTGATCGTCTCCTTGAGGATCTCGCCCTTCGTCGCGTCGTCCACGCCTTCCGGCATGCTCACGGCGTAGACCAGGCTGACGCCGCCGCGGAGGTCGCGGCCGAGCTTGATCGTCTGGTCGATCGGCCACACCGCCCACGCCATCGCCGCGCACGTGAGGCCGATGACCACGGTGTCCATCACCGTCCGCCGCGCCATCGGCACGCCCTTGCGGTATCCGAAGGCGTACAGCGCCAGCAGCGCCGGAAGGACAAGCGTGTAGACGAAGAGTTCCATCGTGGGCTCCGGGCGGCGGTGACGGCGGCGCGCGGGGCGCCGCGGCCGGTCAGGCGGCGCTGTCCTGGGCGATCACCTGGGAGATCGCGGTCTTGCTGAAGGTGATGCGGGTGTTGGACGTCTCGTCGACCTTGAGGACGACCGAGTCGTCCTTCAGCTCGACGACGGTGCCCATGACGCCGCCGATCGTCATCACCTTGTCGTGCTTCTTGATCGAGCCGAGGAGCTCGGCGCGCTTCTTCTTCTCGCGCCGTCCGCTCATCACCGAGAACAGGACCATGGTGCCGAGCAGCACCATCATCATGATGAGGAAGCCGCTGCCGCCGGCCGGGCCGGTCGCGGGCGCCGCGGCTCCGTTCGCGGCGGTCGCGGC
>JBEITQ010000009.1:0-21786 GCA_040374835.1 Phycisphaeraceae bacterium
CACCGCCACCACCACCACCGTCTCGACGAGCGTGAAGCCCCGGCGCATCACGTCCAACTGCCGAGGAGCGATCCGAGGTCGTCGCCGTCGACGTTCCCGTTCTGGTCGAGGTCGGCGGCACATCCGCTGCACGGCCCCCATTCGTTGAGCAGGATCCCGAGGTCATCGCCGTTCACGGCGCCGTCGCCGTTCAGGTCCGCGGGGCCCGCGGCCGGGCGCACCGCGACGATGGCGTCGATCTCCGTCGCGGCGGCCGCGCCCTCGGGCAGGCGGATGCGCACGAAGCGGATGCTGGCGATCCCGGCGTCCGCGAGGTCGATGCGGGTGCCGCCCGCGGAGGCCGCGTAGACCTTCAGGAGTTCCGGCCACGTCAGTCCCACGAGGTCGCCGATCGCGATCGTGGGGTCGACGGGGCGGTCCTGCACGGTCGGCACGCTTCCGGGCACGACGTCATAGGGGCCGACGTCGGCGTAGCCCAGGGTCGGCATGCCGCCGTCGGCTTCGACGCCCGGCACGTTGAACCACGTGACGCCGTCGGCGCTCACGTCGACGAATCCGCCGTCGTTGAAGGCGCCGCCCACGATCCCGTCCGGGTAGGACGCGTCGACGCAGAACGGGTTGCCGAACACCAGGAGGTCGACCCCGAACGGGTTGCGCGGGTCGTCGGTGACCGGCTGCGCGAAGGACACGACGAGCTCGCCGCCTCGGCCGACCTGCACGAGCTCGGTCGGCATGAACGCGGAGTTGAAGGGCGTGACGACGCTGGGGTAGACGCCCTCGCCGGTGAATCGAGTCGGCGCCCCGAGCGCGGTCGTCGGGTCGCGGTACGCGGCGTTCGTCGCCTCCCCGGGCACGTAGCGCACGACCGTGTCGGCGCAGCGCGGCGGTGCCTGCGCGACGGCCGCCTCGGCCGCGAAGGAGGCGAGCGTGAGCGCGGAAGCCGCGCAGGCGCGGCGGGCACCGTCCATGGTGCCGACGTGATGTGATGGCATGAAGCGACGGCCGTCTCGCGGCCGCTCCTCTGAGTCGGTCCTGGCGACCGTGGGCCCAAGTCGCGTGGGCATCGGTCGGTGCGCAGGCCGGTCTTCCGGCTGGGGGCTCCGGCCCGCCTTCCCGGCGCCGCGCGTTGCACGCGGTGCCAGTGGCATTGGGTCCGGCTGCAGGTCCAACTGACCCTGCGGCCCGTCACGGCGGCGCGTCCGCGGCGGTGTCTCACCGCCTTCCCGAACCGGCGCGCGCGAGGCCCCGGACGGACCGGTCCGGGCTCGTGCGTTCCGGCTTTCCGCAGCCACTCGGCTGCGGACGCCTGCGCGCGGGGACTGTACCGCGTCCGGGGCGCAGCGTCCCGGAACTTTCTTTGACACCGGGTCTTCCGGGGGGGTAGATTTGGCGCCCTTCAGGGCATCCCGGCCAGTCCCGGATGCGTAGCCAACCGATCCGACGCCCGTGGCCGACCCCGGCCACGGCCCCCAGAGAACCCCAGAGGCCTCGACGTGCACCGCCCGACGCGCCCGCAGCTCGTGCTCCCCTTCGCCCTGACCGCTGCCTTCGTGGCGGCCGTGCCCGCCCTGGCGCAGGACGGCGGCGACGCCCCCGCGGCCGGCGCCGAGCGCTCGGGCCTGGCCGAGGCGGCCTCCAACTTCGTCCACAACGTGCTGATCGCCCGCCCCGAGCAGGCGCAGGCCGCGGCCACCGTGCTGCTGGCCGACGACGTCGATCCGTCCGACCTGGCCGATGCCGTCGATGCCGGCGACCTGGCCAAGCGGATGGAGGACGCGTTCCGCCGCAGCCGCCGCATGCCCGAGGTGTCCGAGGCCGCCGCGGCGCTCGAGACCAAGCTCGAGGCCGGCCGCCAGGCGCTCTCGCGGAAGATCGACCGCATCGAGGCGTCGGTCAAGATGCTCACCGGCCCGATGCGCGGACAGATGATGGCGCGCGAGCGCCTGATGGCCGCCGGCGAGTACGCCGTGCCGGCTCTCCTCCGAGAGCTGGTCACCGGCCGCGACTCCGCCATGGAGGCGGCCGCGACGCGCATGCTGATCGACCTGCGCCGCCAGTCGGCGCTCCCCCTGTCGCTTGCGCTCGGTGCGCTCGACCCGGCGGCGCAGCGCAAGGTCTGCTCGGTGCTTGGGCAGCTGGGCTACCCCGTGGCGGTGCCCGCGCTCCTGGACCTCGCCCAGTCGAAGGGCGTGACCCCGGACGTCTCCGAGGCGGCGATGGCCGCGGTGCGCGCCCTCGGCGGCACGGACGGCCCCGCGCACGCGGCGTACGCGCAGCTCTCCTACTCGTTCCTCACGGGTGACGTGTCGCTTGCGGCCTATCCCTCCGAGGGAACGCAGAACTTCTGGCGCTGGACCGAGTTCGGCGGCCTCGCCTCCGACAAGGTCTCGACCTCCGTCTACTACGACGTGATGGCCATGTACATGGCCCGCCGTGCGCTGGAGCTTGACGCCAGCGACGACCGTGCGCTGGCCTGCTTCGTGGCCGCGGACCTCAGCCGCGAGGCGGCGATGGGCGAGGGCGTCCTCGACCCGCTGTTCGCCGGCCAGGGCCGCTCCGCGCAGTTCTACGCGACGGTCGCGGGCCCCAAGACGATGCAGGACGTGATCCGCATCGGCATCGAGCTCTCGAACACGGGCCTCGTGCGCGCGGGCCTCGCCGCCATGCGCGAGACCTCCGGCGCCGCCGCGATGGTGGGCGACGGCACGACCGCCGTGGTGGCGGCGCTCGACTATCCCGACCGCCGCGTCCAGTTCGAGGCGGCGTTCACGCTGGCCTCGGTGTCGCCGCGCGCGGCGTTCCCGGGCAGCGAGCAGGTGGTGCCGCTCCTGGCGCAGGCCGTCCGCGGCGGCAGCCAGACGTTCGTCGGCATCATCTCCCCGACCGACGAGGACGCGCAGCGCGTCGCCGGCTGGGCGCGCGCGATGGGCTTCACCCCGCTCACCGCCGCGCGCAACGCCGCCGAGTTCAACCTGATCGGCGCGCGCAACGCCGGCTGCGACCTGGTGGTGATCGCCGGCAACGGCGCGCAGGTCCGCCGCGAGTTCGAGGGCGTCCGCGGGATGCGCATGGGCGAGAAGGTCGCCGTGGTTCTGATGGCGCAGCCCTCCGACAAGCCCGGGCTCGACGAGCTGGCGGGCGCCTCCACCATGGTGCTCGGCGCCGACGTGAGCGAGGACGCCTTCAAGTCCGGCGTGGGCGAGCTGATGAAGGCCGCCCTGGGCGGCGGCGTGGGCTCGGCCGACGCATCCAACTACGTGGCCACCGCGATCGACGCGCTCACGCGCATCGGCCTGTCGCGCGACGGCACTTACCGGATCGCCGACGCCGAGGCCGGCCTGGTGGACGCGCTGCGCGTCCAGGAGGGCCCGGTGAAGGCGATGGTGGCCGAGGTGCTGGCCCTCGTCGACTCGCGCCGCGCGCAGCGGGCGATCATCGATGCCGCGCTCGCGGCCTCGGGCGACGAGCAGGCGATGCTCCTGGGTCCCGTGGCGCGCAGCGCGCGCCGCTGGGGCTCGCAGGCCACCGCGGCGCAGACCGACTCGATCCGTGACCTCGTGCGCACGTCGTCGGGTTCGCTCGCCGACGCGGCGGCCGCCGCCTACGGCGCGCTCAGCCTGCCGTCGAGCGAGGCGGTCGACCTGATCATCAAGGCGCGGGTGCCGGGCGCGAAGGCTGCCGAGCCCGCCGACAGCGGCGCGGCGGGCGATGCCGGCGACATGCCCGTCGACCCGGTGGCGCCGGCACCGGTCTCCGAGGACGCGCCCGCGGACACCCCGTCCGGCAACAGCGACGAGTGAGGTGGCGGCGGCCGGCGCGCGCGGGCGCGACCGCCAAAGCCACCCATGGGATTCGAACCCACGACCTGTGCTTTACGAAAGCACTGCTCTACCGCTGAGCTAGGGTGGCGATAGGGGAAACATAATAGCGCGCCCGGGCAAAATCCGCTGCAGAGGCGTCCGGCGATCGCCGACAATGCGTCCATGGCGAGCGGTGCGGCCATGATCCCTCAGGAGGGGAGCGACCATGACCACGCGCAAGACCCGATTCACCATGACCCCGCGTGCCGCCGTCCGTGCGGCCCTTGCACCGGATGCCGAGCGCACCGAGCCGAAGCCCGGCCCGGTCGCGCGGGTCGCCCTCAGCGAGCGCGTCCGCGCCGCGCTGCGCTGCGCCTCGAGCGCCCCGTTCGTGGCGACGGCGGCGCGGCCGAACGCGGGGCTCGTCGAGCCCGCGCCCTTCATCTGCGGCTGATGCGCGAACGCTGAACGACATGCAGGCGTCCGCCAACGTGCTGGTGCTGCTCGTCGACGACCAGCGGATCGTCGAGGCCTCGCTGCGGCAGCTGCTGGCGGGCTTCGCCGACGTGGAGCTGATCGCCGAGCGCGAGCCCGACGCGGGACTGGCGACGGCGCGCGCGCGCCGCCCGGACGTCATCCTGCAGGACCTGAACATGCCGGGGATGGACGGCGTCGACCAGATCCGGCGCTTCCGCCGCACGCCGGAGCTGGCCGAGACGCCGCTCGTGGTGCTCTCCGGCACCGAGGACGCCGCCACCAAGGCACGCTGCTTCGAGGCCGGCGCGAACGACTACGTCGTCAAGCCGCCCGACGCCGTCGAGCTGGTGGCCCGCATCCGCTACCACGCGCGCGTGGGCCGCGCGCAGCGCGACCGCGACCGCGCCCAGCGCGCGCTGGCGGCCAGCCAGGCCGAGCTGAAGCGCCGCAACGACGAGCTCGACGCGGCCAACCGCCGCCTGGCGCTGCAGGCCGAGGTGCTGGGGCAGGAGAGCCAGGAGCAGCGCGAGCGCTTCGCCGAGGTGGCGGCGCTCGGGGCGCGCCTGACGCAGTCGCAGGACCTGGCCGAGGTGATGGAGCAGTCGCTCTCGATCGCGCGCCGCTTCACGGACGCGGACGCCGGGTCGATCTGGATCGCCGAGCCCGAGGGCCTCCGCCTGGCCTACACGCAGAACGACACGCTGGCGGCGCAGCTGCGGCCCGGCGAGCGCATGCCGCTCGTGAACACCGTGGTGCCGTTCGATGCCTCGTCGATCGCCGGGTCGGCGGCGATGTCGGGCAAGCCGCTGAGGATCGAGGACGTCCACGCGCTGGACCCGTCGCTGCCGTACCGCTTCAACCCCGAGGTCGACCGCCGCACCGGCTACCGCACGCGCAGCATGCTGGTGGCGCCGCTGCGCGACCCGCGCGGCGAGGTGCTCGGGGTGCTGCAGCTCATCAACGCGCGCGGCCACGGCCGCGGCGACCGGTCGGCCGCCGCGTTCACCGCGGTGGACGAGTCCGCGGTCGAGTGGTTCGCGGGGATGGCGTCGCTGGCCCTCGGGCGCGCCAAGCTGGTGCGCGGGGCCATCATGCGCACCATCGCCACGGCCGAGCTGCGCGACCCCTCCGAGACCGGCGCGCACGTGCAGCGGGTATCGGAATGCTCGGTGGCCATGTACGACCGCTGGGCCGAGCTGCACGGGATCGACGACGCCGAGCGCCAGCGCTGCCGCGACGAGCTGCGCTTCGCCGCCATGCTGCACGACGTGGGCAAGGTGGCCATCCCCGACAGCATCCTGAAGAAGCCCGGGAAGCTCGACGACGCCGAGTACCGCCGCATCCAGACGCACACCGCCCTCGGCGGCCGCCTCTTCGCCGAGGCCGCCACGCCGTACGACGCGGCGGCCCGCGACGTGGCGGTGCACCACCACGAGCGCTGGGACGGCAAGGGCTATCCCGGCGCGTTCGCGCCCGGCGACCTGGTGGCGCTCCCGGTCGACATCGAGTCGCTTCCGCAGGCGAGGCCCATGGCGGGCGAGGACATCCCGCTCTTCGCGCGGATCGTGGCCGTCGCGGACGTGTACGACGCGCTCACCAGCCGGCGTTCCTACAAGGAACCATGGGGCGAAGAGCAGGTCGCCGAGCTCCTGCGCAAGGAATCGGGGCGGCACTTCGACCCGGAGATCGTCGAGATCGCGCTGGGGCTGCTCGGCTTCTTCCGCTCGGTGCGCGAGCGCTACGCCTCGGACGCGGCGCACTGAGCGCGCGGCCGCGCACGCCGGCTCACGCACACTCTCCAAGGCGGCCGATCACGTCGCGGACGCAGCTGCTCCGCGCGGCGGCATCGAGCGCCGCACGCCGTGCGGCGGGGTCGGCGCCCACGCGCTCTGGGCAGGCGAGGATCAGGGTTTCCACCAGCGCGTCGTCGGCCGCCTCGGTGCAGGCGTGCAGGCAGCGCCCGATCCACAGGTCGGCGAGCCGGTCGTCCGGGTAGCCGTAGCGCACGTGTCGGTAGAGGACGAGGTCCAGGACGCGCGCGGGGATGGCCGAGCGCCCCACCCAGTCCGCCAGCACGAAGCCGAGCTCGCGCCGCTCGCGCACGTGCATGAGCGCCACGTCGAGCGCGTCGTACCAGCGAGGCGCCAGGCGCAGGAGATCGAAGTCGACCTCGGCCAGCGCGCGGGCGAGCGGGCCGGGTGCGGCAGGCACGTCGAGGCGCGGCGCGTTCACGGGCACCTCGTCGGCGATGCCGTCGAGCCGCGCGAGCGTGCGGCGGAAGCCGAGCGCCCCGCAGTCGGGGCAGCCCGCCGACATGCAGAGCCCCAGGTCGGCGGCCTGCCAGGCGGCGTCGATGAACGGGTTGGCGCGTGCGAAGAGGGTGGGCGCGATCCGGATCCCCGTCGGCTCGGCGGTCGAGCCGTGGCGGCGGTCGCGACGCTGGTGCGGACTCGTGGACATGGCGGGCCTCCTGCCCGAAGGCCGTCTCCGACGGCCGTCGACACTGTCGCTTACGCCGGTGTCGGCGCCATGGTTTTCCGATGAGGTTTTTGCGAAGGCGCGGCGGCTGACCAGGCCGGGGCGGCCGGACCGCGCGCGTCCGCCGGCTAGCTCCGAAGGTCCGCCTCGCGCCGGAGCGGGCTGTCGGGCGCCACCGTGAACCAGCCGTATTCGGCAAGCGGTGCCCCCAAGGCCCCCGCGAGCAGCCCGATGGCCAGGTCGGAGCCGGCCGCCCCGGCGACCACCAGTCGTCCGACGGCGGCGACGGCGGCCATCGCCGCCCACGCCGGCCAGAGTCGCGGCTGCCAGAGGAGCAGCGTGCCGGCGATCGCGCCGGCGGTCGAGGCACCGGCGCTCGAGTCGCCGAACGCCAGGTCGACCAGGCCCGACCAGAGGACCGCCAGCCCGATCGCGCCCATCCATCGCGCGGTGTTCGGCCAGTTGGCGGCCGCGGAGATGCCGAACCCGAAGATCGCCAGGGACGCCCACGCCACGGGGCTTCCGAGCGATGCCGCCCACCGCCATGCGTCGGCCGAGGACGCGCGCGTGGCCGCCGCCCACGCGGCGATCGGGGCGTCCGCCACGTCGGCCATGATCGCGACCGGCAGGATCGCGCCGATCGCCACCGCGAACACCGCCATGCGTCCGCGGCCGGTGCCGAGCATCGGCCGGTCGCGGCGCGCGGTGCCCGAGGCGGTCACGGCCGGTGCGTTCACTTGCCCCCCGCGGCGCCCATGCCGGCCGCGCCGCCGAAGCCGAAGCCGGTCGTTCCCACCGCGCCGCCGCCGAACATGCCGACGGGCGGCACGGACACGAAGCCGATGTCCCAGTACATGGGCCAGGCGCGGTACGTGTAGGCCTCGGGCGCGTAGGCGTAGGTGGCCGGGTCGTTGGCGTCGACGGTGGCGAGGTTCGGGTCGCGCCCGGGGTAGCCCGCCATGTCGTAGTACGGGTCGGCGTAGCCGTTCCACCAGGAATTGGAGTACGGGCCGCGTGCGGGCGAGCCGCCCGTCGCCACGGCCTGCGGCAGGATGCCGTGGGCGGGCGAGGCATCCGGCGCGCCGCCCTGCGGCGGCACCGAGCCGACCGGCGGGATGCCCGTCGGCACGAGGGGCATCGGCGCGGGCGCCTGCGACTGCGCGGCGCGCTGCGCGCGGTGCGCGCGGTCCCATTCCATCTGCAGGCCGCGGCGTCGCAGCGCATCTTCCGGCGGCGGCGCGTCCTTGGGCGGCGCCGGCGGGTTCCATCCCATGCGGCGCATGTATCCGGGCGCCCATGCCTGGTAGGGGCCGAGCAGGCTGCGCGCGTCGAGGAAGGCCGACAGCGCGTCGACCGCGCGGCGCTGGCGGTTGAGCTGGTTCCACGAGGCGCGCGCGACGCCGGCCTCGACCTCGATCGCCTGCTCGAGGTGCTCGACGTCGTTGGTGCGCGCGGCCTTCGGCATGCCCGCGGCGTGCTTCATGGCGGCATCGACGGCGTCGTCGAAGGTGAGCTGGTCGAGCGAGTGCACCCAGTCGTGGGCGAAGCGCGCCCAGTCGGACTCGAGGTTCCGCTCGTCGATGAAGGCGTGCATCGCGGCGATGCGGCGCGTGGCATCGAGCGACGCATGGTGCGCGGCGTGGTCGACGGCCTCGAGCGCGTCGCGCTCGGCCTCGAGCTTCGCGAGGCCGGGGTCGTGCGGCCACACGGTGCCGTGCGGCAAGGCGACGGCGGGCAGGCGGGCCGGGGCGTCGAGCCCCGGCGTCGGGGGCTCGTCGGGCCGCGGGCTGGGCTTCGGGGGCGCAGGGGGCGCGTCGGCGGCCTGTCCCGCGGGAACGGGCGCGCCGAAGGCGTGCGTGGCGCCGCCGGCCGGCGCATCCTGCGCGGGGGCGGGCGCCTGGGTCGCGGCGAGGACGGCGATCGCGGTGGCAAGGGCAGGGTGCATCGCGCGCTGAGCGTAGCGCTCGAGGCGCATCGGCAGGCAGCGGCCCGTAGACTTTGCGCCCCCATGAACGCGAATGCCCCCTCGCCGTCCGGCCAGCGCCGGGAGAAGGTCGTCCTGGTCACCGGCGCCGGCGGCGAGATGGGCCACGGCCTGATCTCGGCGCTCTCGGCCGCCGGGCGCTCGATCGTGGCGATGGACATCCGCGAGCTCGACCCCGAGGTCCGCGAGCACTGCCGCAGCAGCTACGTGGGCGACATCTGCGACCCCGGCCTGATGGAGCGCCTGCACGCGCAGTACGAGGTGGCGGAGATCTTCCACCTCGCCGCGCTGCTCTCCACGCGCGGCGAGTTCGCCCCCGAGACCGCGCACCACGTGAACGTGGGCGGCACGCTCAACCTGCTGCGCCTGGCGGCCGAGCAGGCGCGCAGCCACGGCCAGCGCGTCAAGTTCATGTTCCCCAGCTCGATCGCCGCCTACGGCATGCCGAGCCTCGAGGAGAAGCGGCGGCACCCGGTGGTGGGCGAGGACCAGTTCCCGCACCCGCACACCATGTACGGCGTCAACAAGCGCGCGGGCGAGGAGCTCGGCCGCTACTACCAGGACCACTACCGCAAGCTCGCCAAGGACCGCCTGGCGCACCCGATTGACTTCCGCTCGATCCGCTTCCCGGGGATCGTCTCCAGCGAGACCGTGCCCTCCGGCGGCACCAGCGACTACGGCCCCGAGATGATCCACGCAGTGGCCCAGGGCAAGGCCTACGAGTGCTTCGTGCGCCCGGACACGCGCATCCCGTTCATGACCATGCCCGAGGCGATCGACGCGCTGCTTCGGCTGGCCGCGGCCCCGAAGGAGCGCCTCACGCGCACCGTCTACAACGTGTCGGCCTTCAGCCCGACCGCGGCCGACTTCGAGCGCCTTGCGCGCGCGGCGTTCCCGGGGGCCTCGGTGCGGTTCGTGCCGGACCTGGGGCGCCAGGCGATCGTCGACAGCTGGCCCGAGGAATGCGACGACGCGGCGGCCCGCCGCGACTGGGGCTGGACGCCGACCTACACGTTCGAGACGGCGTTCGAGCAGTACCTGCTGCCGAAGGTGCGGGCCCGCTACGCCGGCGCCATGGCCTGAGCGCACGCCGGAAGTACCCTGCGCGGGATGACGACCCTCGCCGATCGCGGCTTCGAGACGCGCACCGACCGGATCCTCTCCTCCCTGAAGGAGAGCGGGCAGCTGAAGCACCTGCAGACGATCGAGGGCCCGATGGGGGCCTCGGTGAGGCTGCGCGGCTACGGCGAGGTGGCCTGCTTCTGCTCGAACAACTACCTCGGCCTCGCCGATCACCCCGAGGTGGTGGATGCCGGGATCGCCGGGCTGCGCCGCTACGGCGCGGGGACCGCGAGCGTCCGCTTCATCTGCGGCACCTTCGAGTGCCACGAGCACCTCGAGGCACGGATCGCCGAGCTCTACGGCGTCGAGGCCGCGTACTCGTTCACGAGCTGCTGGAACGCCAACGAGGCGATCTTCCCCACGCTCTGCGAGCCGGGCGACCTGATCATCAGCGACGAGCTGAACCACGCCTCGATCATCGACGGCATCCGCCTGGCCGCGGTGATCAAGAAGGGCTGCCACAAGGGCGTCTTCCGGCATGCCGACGTCGCCGACCTGCGCGCGAAGCTTTCCGCGGCGCGCGCGAACCCCGACGTGACGGGCGCCATCTGGGTGGTGACCGACGGCGTCTTCTCGATGGAAGGCGACATCGGCGACCTGCCCGCGCTGCGCGCGGCATGCGACGAGTTCGGCGCGATCCTGGTGGTCGACGACAGCCACGGCACGGGCGTCATGGGGCGCACCGGCCGCGGCACGCACGAGCACTGGGGCATGCCGGGCACGGCGATCGACTACTTCACCGGGACGCTCGGCAAGGCGCTCGGCGGCGCGGCCGGCGGCTACGTGGTGGGTTCGCGCCGGGCGGTCGACCTGCTGGTGCAGCGGGGCCGTCCCACGCTCTTCTCGAACGCGCTGCCGGCCACGGTCGCGTGCAGCGCCACCAAGGCCATCGAGATCCTGATGCGCGAGCCGCAGCGCGTCCAGAAGCTGCGCGACAACGTGGCCTACGCCCGGAAGGTGATCCGCGAGGCCGGCTTCGACGTCCTGGAGAGCCCGACTGCGATCTGCCCGATCATCGTGCACGACACCGCGAAGGCGATCGCCATGTCCCGGCGGCTCCTCGAGCTCGGCGTGTTCGTGATCGGCTTCGGCTTCCCGGTGGTGCCCGAGGGCCACGCGCGCCTGCGCTGCCAGGTGAGCGCGGCGCACGAGAAGCACCACCTCGACGCGTTCGCCGAGGCGCTGCGCACGCTGCGGCGGGAGTTCAAGTGATCTACCAGCGGGTGTACGACAAGGCCCTCGCGCAGGCGAGCTACCTCGTCGGCTGCCCGGAGTCGCGCGAGGCGGTCCTCTTCGACCCCGAGCGAGACATCGACCGCTACGAGCGCGAGGCCGAGTCGCTCGGGCTGCGCATCGTGGCCGTGGCCGAGACCCACCACCACGCCGACTTCGTGAGCGGCATGCGCGCCTTCGCGTCGTCGCGGCCGGTCGAGGTGATGCTGAGCGGGATGGGCGAGCCGCCCTCGTGGATCTCCGACGGGCCGTTCCACGCCGGCGCGCGCGTGCGGCTCCTGAAGGACGGCGACGAATTCCGGATCGGCTCGCTGCGCTTCCGCACCCGGCACACGCCCGGGCACACGCGCGAGGCGCTGAGCTTCGAGTTCGTCGGGGAGCAGGGTTTCCCGATCGCGCTCTTCTCCGGGGACTTCCTGTTCGCCGGCGACATCGGTCGGCCGGACCTGGGGTTCCTCGCGACCGGCGGCATGACCGTCGAGGAGAGCGCCGAGGCGCTCCGGCGCAGCCTGGCGCTGCTCGACGACATGCCGGATGCCACCGTGGTGCTCCCGGGTCACGGCGCGGGAAGCGCCTGCGGCAAGATGATCTGCCGGCTGCCGGAGACGACCGTCGGCATCGAGCGCGTGATCAACCGCCCGCTTCGCTCGAAGGACGACGGGCCACGGTTCATGGAAGGGCTGCTTCGTGACCAGCCCGACCCGCCGCCCTACTTCGGGCGCGTCAAGAAGGCGAACGAACGCGGCCCGGAGGTGCACGACCGCGTGCCGAGCCCGCCGCGCCTCGGGCCGGAAGCGTTCCTGGAGGCTTCGCGGGGCCTGAACCGCGTCACCATCGACACCCGCGAGTGGGGCGAGTGGCTCGACGGCCACCTGCCGGGCTCGATCTTCAGCATGCTCGACCAGTACTTCGGGCCGACGGTGGCCAACTACGTCGAACCCGGCGACGAGGTGCTCCTGGTGTGCGAGCCCGAGGCGGTCGACCACGCGGTGCGCGTCCTCTACCGCGTGGGGATCGACGCCTTCGCGGGGTGGATCGCGCCGCGCGAGTTCGCGCAGATCGACGAGGACGCGTTCGAGCCCGCCGGATGCGAGGAGATCTGGCCGCGAGAGGCGCACCGGCGCATCTCGGGCGGCCACGCCGACGTGCTGGACGTCCGCTCGAAGGCGGAGTACCGCGCCGGCCACGTGCAGGGCGCCGCGAACATCCCGTTCATCCAGCTGGCCGAGCGCTGGCGCGAGCTGGACGCGTCGCGTCCGCTCGTCGTCTACTGCCGAAGCGGCAACCGCAGCGCCCGCGCGTGCGCGTACCTGCGGCGCCGGGGCCTGCGCGTGGCCAACCTGCGCGGGGGCTACTGGCCCTACGTCGGGCGCGGCTTCTGATCCGCGGCGCGCTCAGCGCACGCTGAGGGTGGGCTGCACGAAGCCGCCGAGGGCCTGCACGCTCACCTGGGACGCGAGTCGCTGGCACAGCCCGTCGAGGTCGCGGCCGAGGGCCGGCACCGACCAGTTGGCGAGCGGGGTGCCCGCGTCGGTGTTCGCCCGCAGCTGCATGTGGATCGGCAGTCCGCCCAGGAAGGGCAGGCCCATCTCCTGCGCCATCACCTGCGCGCCGCCGCGGCCGAAGAGGTCGTACTCCTTGCCGTCGTCGCCGACGAAGTGGCTCATGTTCTCGACGACGCCGAGGATCGGGATGCCCAGCTGCTGGAACATGCGCACCGCGCGGCGCGCGTCGTCCTGCGCGATCCGCTGCGGCGTGCACACCACCACCGCGCCGGTGAGCGGCAGCAGCTGGCTCATCGTGAGCGGCACGTCGCCGGTACCGGGGGGCAGGTCGATGATCAGGTAGTCGAGCGCACCCCAGTCGGTCTGCAGCGCCAGCTGCTTGAACGCGCCGTGCGCCATCGGCCCGCGCCAGACGAGCGCCTTCTCGGGCTCGACCAGCTTGCCGAGGGTCATGGCCTTGATGCCGTGCACCTCGAAGGGGAGCAGCATGTTGCCGCGTGCCGCGGTCGGCACGTCGGCGAGGCCGAGGACGGTGGGGACGCTGGGGCCGTAGATGTCGCCGTCGAGGAGGCCCACCTTCGCGCCGAAGCGCGCGAGGCCCACCGCGAGGTTCGCGCTCACGGTGCTCTTGCCGACGCCGCCCTTGCCGGCGCCGACCGCGATGATGTTCTTCACCATCGGCAGCGGGTTGGCGCCGTCGCGGGTGCGCTCGTTGGCGGTGCGCACGTCGGCGGTGAACTCGATCTCGAGCTTGCCGAGGGGCTCGCCGGTCTCGATCGACTTCTCCCGGACCGCGGCGTCGATGTCGCCCCGGATCTTGTCCTTCATGGGGCAGGCCGGGGTGGTCAGCTCGATGACGAGGCGGACGTCGTTCCCGGACTGGACCACGTCCTTGACCATGCCCAGGGTGACGAGGTCCTTTTTCAGGTCCGGGTCCTGGACCGTCCGGAGGGCGTCGTGGAGGTGCTTGGAGGTGAGTGCCATGGCGGGGGGAAGGGGGAAGATGGTATCCCGGTGGCGCAATCCGGCCCGGACCACGGCCGTTCTGCCCACCGAAGGAGCCACTTCCATGACGCGATTCGCCCTGCCCACCGTGATCGCCGCCGCCGGCCTGCTGACCGCGGCCATCGCCCTCGCCGACGACTCGAAGGCGCCGCCCCTCGGCGGCCCGCCGGTCGCCAAGGACGCCGATTCTGGCAAGGACGGCTTCGGCATGGAAGGCGGGCCGAAGGGCCGCGAGCGGCCGATGCAGGCCGCCCTGGCCGATCGCCGCAACGCGGAACTGTGGCGCCGGGCGCTCGAGCAGGTGATGCCGACCCTCCCGCAGGAAGTGCAGGCGGAGATCCGTGCCATCCGCGCGGACTTCGACCAGCGCATGCGCAGCTGGCGCGAGGAGAACGGCCCGAAGCTCAAGGAACTCGAGGAGAAGGTCCGCGCGCGCCGGCAGGGCATGCAGGACGGCGGCGATGCCGACGGCAAGCCCGCCGCGCCGGCCAAGCCCGATCCCGCCATCGCCCAGGAGATGCAGCGCCTGCGCGCCACCGCGCCGAAGGCCGAGGAGGCCCAGGCGAAGGTCTGGGCGCTCTTCACGCCGGAGCAGCAGGAGGCCTTCAAGAAGCAGTACGACGCGCTGCAGGCCGAGGCGCAGAAGCGGCGCGACCAGCGCAAGGGACCCGATCAGGCGAAGGAACCCGGCCCGATGGAGCCGGACCCGATGCTGCCCGGCGGCGGGAAGCCCGGCAAGCGTCCGGGCTCGGGCAAGCCGTTCAACTTCGAGGATGGCCCCGCCGGCGGCGGCGATGCCCCGAAGGGCAAGTGACCGTCAGCTGCCGCCGACCACCACGACGTCGTCGTAGCGCTCGACGATCTTCGGGCCGTCGGGGTTGAGGTTCATGGCGCTGCCGACGATGTCGCTGATCGGCTGGCCCGTGCTGTTTCGCACCTGGTCGCGCGAGAAGTAGATGCCGTCTGGACCGGGGCTCACCAGGAAGTACTTGCCGCGCGCGGTGCCCGCCCAGACGCGGTCGGCGTCGCCGACGGCGGTGCCGGACTGCGCGTTGAGCGCGGCGTGGCGGATCAGCTGGCCGAAGGTGAGGTTGCGGGCGACGGCGCCGCTCTGGCCGCCGGCGCTCGTGGTCAGGAGCACGCTGCCCTTCGTCGCGTCGGTCTGGTCGGTTCCAACGTCGCCGAGGCCCGTCGAGGTGACGTAGCCGAGGAGGCCGGTGCGCTCGAACTGGCCCTTGGGCGTCGCGGTCGCGCTGGCATTGCGGGGGACAAGCGGACCCACGGTGCGCTGCTGCTTCACGAAGGCGATGGGCGCTCCCCAGGCATCGATGAGGTCGGGGACGTCGGTGTCGGTCGTGATGCCCTGGCCGTACAGCTGGCCCTGCGCGCGGCCGAACTCGCGGCCCTTGGGGGCGTAGAAGGCGTCGTACTTGCGGCCGTTCTTGAAGGGGCCTTCGCCCATCTTCGCGACGTTCACCCGGATCTGGAATGCCGGGATCGTGCCGACGGCCGGGAAGCCGTAGTCCACGCCGCCGAAGTTCGCGTAGTCGGGGTCGGTGGGGATGCGCGAGCCGCCCATCAGGGCGAGCAGGGCGTTCTCGGCGGCGGTGAAGCGCGGCAGCTGGCTGTCGCCGTCGAGGCCCGCGTACAGCACCTCGTCCGGGATCGCCGACGGGTACTCGCCGAACTCCTGGAAGTAGGCGTCGCAGGCCTTGGCGAACTCCTGCATCGTGCCCTGCGTGGCGGTGGACTTGCTGCGCGCGATGACCTTGCCCAGGGCCGGGAGCAGCAGGCCGATGAGGAGGCCGATGATCCCGATCACCACCAGGAGTTCGACGAGCGTGAAGCCGCGGGCGAGGGGGCGGCCGGCGGGCGCCGCGGTGGGGGCGGTGGGGTGCTGCATGTGGTCTCCCGGGAAATGATACGGATGCCGCCGGGGGATCCGTTGTGCCGTCACCCGGGTTCGATGCCGCCGACCTGGCGCAGCGCCTCGTAGACGCCGCAGGCGGCCGCGGTGGCGAGGTTCAGGCTGCGTGCGCGCGGGTCGGCGCGCATGGGGAGCGTGATCGCGTGGTCGGCTCCGTAGGTGGCCGCGACCCAGGCGTGCACCTCGTCGGGCACGCCACCCTGTTCCTGTCCGAAGAGCAGGTGGTCGCCGGGCTCGAAGCATGCGTCCCAGTGCGGGCGAGCGCTGCGGGTCGTGTAGAGCCAGAGGCGTCGCGGGCGCTCGTCGGCGAGGTAGCGCTCCCACGAGGCGTGCTCGCGGCAGTCGACGTGCTCCCAGTAGTCGAGCCCCGCGCGCCGGCGCGCCTTCTCGCCCATGTCGAAGCCGATCGGGTGCACCACGTGCAGGCGGCAGCCGGTGGCCATGCACGTGCGGCCGATGTTCCCGGTGTTGTTCGGGATCTGCGGCCGGAACAGCACCACGTGCAGGCGGGGCTCGCGCGGGTCGGCGGGCATCGGGCCCCCGGTATACTTCGAGTCCTATGTGGCCCGTCCTCTTCGCCAACGCAGCGTGGGTGGTCTTCCTCGCGATCTGGGCGCTCGTCTACTTCGCCGGCGCGAAGGGCGAGCAGGACTCGGCGCGGGGGAAGTGACCTGACCGGACCGCGGTCGCCCGGGGAACGCTCCAGACAGGGATCGAACCTGTGACCTGCGCCTTAGGAGTGCGCCGCTCTATCCAACTGAGCTACTGGAGCCGCATGCGGATTCTAGCCGCGCGCCATTGTGCACCCGTGCGTTGGTCTTCGCTTCTCACAGCTCCGGCAGCCGCCGCGGGCGGGCGCCGAGCCAGCGGACGCCGGCTTCCAGCCGCTCGCCGAGCAGGGCGGTGACCATCCGGAGGTTGCGCAGGAACGCGTCCTGCACGGGCTCGGGGTGGTCGACGAGGTCGGTGACCGCCTTGACGGCGACGAAGGGCACGCCGGCCATCGCGCAGACCTGCGCGATGGAGCAGGCTTCCATGTCCTTGGCGCAGACCTGCTCGCGGGCGAAGAAATCGAGCTCGCCGGGGAGGACGTCCAGGCTGTTTCCGGTGCTCACCACGCCCGGGCGGGCGCCGATCGCGGCGGCGAGGTTCGGCGCGTGCGTCGACGGCCAGCGGCCGGCGGCCTGGAGCGCGAAGTGATCGAGCGGGATGCGCCGGTCGTGGAAGAGCAGGTTGCCCTGCGAGAGGTAGATCGCCCCGACCGACCCGCCGCGCGCCTCGAACCCGCCGCAGGTGCCCGCGTTCAGGACAAGGTCCGGCGCGAACGACCGGATCGAGGTCCAGGCGGCGAGCGTCGCGGCGTCGGTGCCGACGCGGTCGGATCCGCAGCGGAGGTCGCGGCCGTTGGCGACCACGGTGACCTCGACGGTGCCGACCCGTCCCGCCCAGTGGCGCTGGGGCAGCCGGTGCTCGGGCGAGGGCACCTCCGGGAAGCGCAGGCGCTCGACGAGCGGCATGGCTTCGTCGAGGAGCGCAAACAGCACGAGGACGCGCTCGATCGTGGTCTGCGGGGAATCGGGGTCGGGCGAGGTGTGCATTGGGCGTCCAGGGCGGTCGCGAACGAAGACGCCCGCGCGGGGCGCGGGCGTCCGGGGGGTGAAGTGCCGATGGGCGGAGTCGAACCGCCGACCTAGGGTTTATGAATCCCTCGCTCTAACCATCTGAGCTACATCGGCATGCGCCGCAGGGCGGATCGCGGATGATAGCGCCAACCGGGAGGGCGCCCTCAGGCGCCGACCGCCGCCCCGGAGCCGTTGGCCGCGCGCACCCAGCGCCTCCCGAGCGCGGAGGCCGCGAAGTCGGGCTCGCGCCGCGCGATGGCGGCCGCGATCAGGCCCATGAACATCGGCTGCGGGTCGAGCGGGCGGCTCGTGAGCTCGGGGTGGAACTGCGCGCCGATGAAGAAGGGGTGCGTGGCCACGGGCAGCTCGAGCACCTGCATGATCGGGTGGTTCGGGTGCCGGCCGCTGAAGACCAGCCCGCCGGCCGTGAGCGCGTCGATCATGCGCGGGTCGACTTCGTAGCGGTGCCGGAAGCGCTCGCGTACCGACGGCCGTCCGCCGTAGAGCATGCTCGCGAGCGTGCCGGGCTCGATCTGCACGTCCTGCGCGCCCAGGCGCATGGTGCCGCCCATGATGCCCTCGATCCGCTTCTGGTCGGGCAGCTCGCTGATCACCGGGCGCGGCGTGGCCGGGTCGAATTCCGCGCTGTGCGCGTCTTTCCAGCCCAGGACGTTGCGCGCGTGCTCGATCACCGCCACCTGGAAGCCGAGGCAGATCCCGAGGAACGGGATGCGCTCCAGGCGCGCGGCCTGCACGCAGAGGATCTTGCCCTCGACGCCGCGCATGCCGAAGCCACCGGGCACGATCACCGCGTCGAAGCGCGAGACCAGCTCGCGCGCGCGCGCCAGCGCCTGCACGTCGCTCGTGTCGAGCCACTCCACCTGGACGTCGGCGCCGAGCTCGGTGGCGCAGTGCTCGATGGCCTTGTCGATGCTCGCGTAGGCGTCGCGGAGGCTCGCGTACTTGCCGAGCACCCCGAGGCGCACCACGTGCGTGCGCGGGGCGAGCATCCGCTGCGTGAAGGCGCTCCAGCGCACGCGCTCGCGGTCCTCCTGCACGGTGTTCACGCGGTCGTGCAGCTCCAGGATCGAGAGGATCTCGCGGTCGAGCCCCGCCTCGCGCATGGCGTCGGGGATCGAGTAGATGCTCGCGCGGTCGTGCATCGAGAAGATGCGCCGCATCGGGACGTTCGAGAACATCGCGATCTTCTGCATCACCTTCTCGTTGACCGGGTTCTTGGCCCGGCAGGCGATGAGCTGCGGCTGGACGCCCGCCTCCATGAGGCGCTTGATGCCCAGCTGGGCGGCCTTGGACTTCTGCTCGCCGAGGATGGTGGGCTCCAGGATGTAGGTGAGCGCCACGAAGCAGCAGTTCTCCGGTCCCTCCTCGAAGGCCAGCTCGCGCAGCGCCTCGATGTAGAAGCCGTTCTCGTAGTCGCCGGCCGTGCCGCCCACCTCGACGAACACCACGTCGCAGGGCTTGCCGCCGTTGCCGGTCATGGCCAGCTCGCGCAGGCGCATCTTCACGGCGCCCGTCACGTGCGGGATCATCTGCACGTCGCGGCCGAGGTAGCCGCCGCGGCGCTCGCGCTCCAGGATCTCGGTGTAGATCTGGCCCGCGGTGACGAAGTTGCGGCGGCTCAGGTCCTGGTTCAGGACACGCTCGTACGTGCCGAGGTCCATGTCGGTCTCCAGGCCGTCCTGGAGCACGAACACCTCGCCGTGGCGGTACGGGTTCAGCGTGCCGCTGTCGATGTTCAGGTAGCCCTCCATCTTGATGGGGGCGACGGAGAGTCCCTTGTCCTTGAGGAGCTTGGCCAGCGAGCTGGAGAAGATCCCCTTGCCGAGGCCGCTCATCACGGTGCCGATGACGACGACGTACTTCGTCCGCCCGGGCTGGTAGCCGCGGGGCGAGGGGCTGAAGGCCTCGTTTGATTCGTCGGAGGCCCCGAACTGCGCCAGGAAGCCGGCGGTGGCGGGGTCGGGGTTCGGGTCGAGCAGGCGGGAAGGCGCGCCGTGTCCGTCCGTGAGGGGCATGGCATACGGTAGCACGGGCGCGCGGCACGGCACAAGACGCGGTTTCCCCGCGGGTTCCGCGCGGGTGGCGCGCGCGTGCGGTACGGTTTTGGCGATGGCCAGCCCGACCGCGCCGACCCGCCGCCTCGTCGCCCTCCTTGCCGCCGCGCTGGCTGCCGTGCCCGCGTCTCCCGGATGGGCCGAGGAGGCGGAGTGCGGCTGCCTCGCGCACCGGCTCGAGCGCGCCGAGCGCCGGCCGCCGGGCGAGGGGCGGGGCGGGGCGTTCGACGCCGCCAACGGCCGCGACCACCGGAACTTCCCGCCCGACCCGCTCGTCGACTACCGGTCGATGCGCCTCTCGCTGCGCTTCGAGCGGCTCGAGGACCGCCGCTTCGACGCCACGCAGCGGCTGGAGATCGCGCCGATCGGGGTGCCCGTGCCGGCGCTGGTGCTCCAGGCCGACGGCCTGGCCGTGTCGCGCATCACGCTCGACGGCATGCCGGTCGAGTGGACGCACGACGGCGCGACGCTCTCGATCCGCTTCCCGCAGCCGCTCGTGCGCGCGGCCGGCGCCGCCGCGCGCGCACACGTGCTGGAGATCGAGTACTCGGGCGACCGCCCGGTCGACGGGCTGACCTTCAGTCCCGCGACGCCGGAGCTTCCCGGCATCGCGCCGGCGCGCGGGCCGGAGGTGCACACGCAGGGCCAGACCGAGACCAACCACTTCTGGTTCCCGATCCACGACTTCCCCAACGTGCGCATGCCCACGGAGCTGGTGGTGGACGTGCCCGCCGGGCTGCAGGCAAGCGCCAACGGGAAGCTGGTCGGGCAGCGCACCGAGGGCGGACGGAGCACCTGGCACTGGCATCAGGAGCGTTCGCACGTCCCGTACCTGGTGTCCCTGGTGATCGGCGACTTCGAGCGCGTGGAGCTCGCGAACCCGCTGAGCAAGGTGCCGATGGCCGTGTGGGCCCCGAAGGGCCGCGGCGACGACGCGAAGGCGACCTACGCCAACACCGACCGCATGATGCAGGTGTTCGCCGACCGCTTCGGCGTGCCGTATCCGTGGGCGCGGTACGACCAGCTGATCGTGCGCAACTTCGGCGCGGGCGGCATGGAGAACACGACCGTCACCACCATGCAGCCCACCGCGGTGTTCGACGAGGTGGCCATCGCCGAGGGTGACCTGGACGGCCTGATCAGCCACGAGCTCTGCCACCAGTGGACGGGCGACTACCTCACCTGCCGCAGCTGGGAGCACATCTGGCTGAACGAGGGCTGGGCCACGTACGGCACCGCGCTGTGGTTCGAGGAGCGCGACGGGCCGGATGGGTACTGGGACAGCGTGCTCGGCAACGCCGCCGTGGCCGAGCGCGACGTGTCCGACGCCCCGCAGCCGATGTGCAGCCCGGTCTACGCGTCGGCCGGGGAGACGTTCCGCCGGCCGGCCAACCCCTACCCCAAGGGCGCGTCGATCCTGCACATGCTGCGGCGGATGCTCGGAGACGAGGTGTTCTTCGCCGGCGTGCGCCGCTACATGCGCGAGCGGCCGCTGGGGCTCGTCGAGACCATCGACTTCCGCCGCGCGCTCGAGGCCGAGAGCGGGCTGAACCTCGAGTGGTTCTTCGACCAGTGGTGCTACCGGCCGGGATCGCCGCGCGTGAAGGTGACGCTTGCCTACGACGCCGCCACGCGCACGCTGCGCGCGACCGCCGAGCAGCGGCAGCCGATCGCCGAGCGCACCCCCGCCATGCGGATCTCGCTCCCCGTCTGGGTGCGGACGCCGGCCGGCGACGTGGTGGTGCCGATGGAGATGCGCGACCGGACGGCGACCGTGACCGCGACGCTCCCGGCCGCGCCGACCGCTGCATGGGTGGACCCGTGGCTCGAGGCGCTCAAGGTGCTCGAGGTGGAGCAGCCCGAGTCGTGGACGCTGGGCGCGCTTCGCGAGGCGCCGACCCTCGCCGCGCGCCGCCAGGCGCTGAAGGCGCTGGGGCGCACCGAGACCCCGGCCGCGCGCACGGCGGCCCTCGAGGCCGCGCGCGACGACCGGCTGCGGCACACGCTGCGCGCCGACGCGGTGCGCGTGCTGGCCGGGTGGAAGAGCCCGGAGGCGCAGGCGGGGATCCTGGCGCTGGCGCGTTCCGAGGTGGCTGACCCGCGCGTGCGGACGGCGGTCGTCGGCGCGCTTGCCTCGTGCCCGAAGGACGAGGCCGTCGAGATCGCCCGCGCGGTGCTGGTACCGGCCCCGGGTGCGGCGCCCGTGCGCAGCTATTCCGTGCGCGCCGAGGCGATCGACGTCCTGCGCGCGCACGAGTCGCGCGAGGACCTCGAGCTCGTGCGCGCCCAGCTGTCCGTCCCGAGCCATGGGGATGCGATCCGCCGCTCGGCGCTCGCGTACCTCGCGAAGTTCGGCGACGCGTCCGACCTTCCGCGCGTGCAGGCGCTGGCCGCGCTCGGCGTGCCGGACCGGCTGCGGCCGGCGGCGATGGATGCGATGGCCTCGATCGGCGCACGGGTCGGCGAGTCGGAGCGCGCCGGTGCGGTGGCGTTCCTGGTGGCCGCGCTCGACGACCCCGAGGAGGGGCCGGCGCGCGCCGCGGGCGGTGCGCTCGCCG
>JBEITQ010000083.1:0-7859 GCA_040374835.1 Phycisphaeraceae bacterium
ACCGCGACCGAGGCCACCGTGCCCGCGAGCCGGCAGCGCTCGAGCACCGTGCAGCCGCCCGTGCGCTGCTCGAATGACGCGCGCAGGTCCGAGAGCGGCCCGAGGTCACCGAGCCCGTCGTCGAAGGGAACGAACGCGCGATCCATGCGCGGAGCGTAACCCGCGCCGATGCGGGCGTGCGCGGTCACGGATCCCTGCCGATGCGCACGCCCGGCGCGAAGCGCGGGCCCGCGGTCGCGAAGTCCCATGCCGGAAGCGTCTCGTGCAGGAGCCGCGCGGGAAGCAGCCCGAGCGCCGCGGTGTAGAGGGCCGAGCCGAGGTCGACGCCCACCGCCGCGGCCCCCGAGCCCGTGCCCCAGAGCGGCACCGCGTCGGCGTAGGCGGCGCGGATCCCCGCGAGCGCCACGAAGGCGATCGCCGAGGCGGCCGCGCAGGTGCCGGCGGCGAAGGCGATGGCCAGGACGTTGCGGCGGTAGAGCACCGCGCGCAGCTCGAGCACCGGCCATGCCCCGGCCAGGCACGCCAGGACGTGCGGGCCGATGATCGGGACGGCCGACGGCACCGGGTCGGCGGCGTTCGCGACCACGGTGGCGTGCGCGGCATCGAGCCAGAGGCCCGTGAAGAGCGCGGCCCAGAGCGTCGACTCGCGCGAGGCGTACATGGCGCAGAAGGCGAGCACCACCGGCCAGAGCCGGGGCTCGAACGGCCCGAGCGCGAGCACCGGCATGAACGCGACGTCGATCGAGAGCGCGATCGCCATGGCCGGCAGGAAGACCCACCACCTCATGGCCTGGCTCCCGCGGCCGCGCCGGCCGCCGCGACCTTCACCACCACGCGCCCGACGCGGGACGGGTCGACGTCCATCCGCACCTCGACCCGTCGCCGGAGGGGGTTGGCATCGAGCACCCCGACCGCCTCGACCGTCCCGATGCGCATGCCCTGCGCGGCCGGCTTCCACGTGGCATCGCTCAGGATGACCGCGTCGCCGGGCTTCACCTCGCCGCGTGGGTCGAACTCGCCGACCAGGCGGCCCTTGCCGGCCGGCAGCAGCTGGACCAGGACGGCCACCGGCGCGGGCGGCTTCGGCGGCGCCTTGGCTCCCGCCGGCGGGGCGGGCGGCGGCGCCATGACCACGGCGTCGATGCGGCCGGCCCGTCGGTCGTCGAGCGGGATGACGAGCGAACGCCCGGCGCCGGCCGACCCCGCGGCCACCAGCCCCACGAGCCGGTTGCCGCCCACGACGACCGGATCGCCCGGCCCGACGCCGTGCTCGGGGCCCTGGTCGACGACGAAGAGGCCCGGCGGCCGGCCCGCCGAGCGCTGGACGACGGTGGCCAGGCGCGGCCGCCATCCGTCCTCGCGGCCCGGGCGGTAGCCGGTGAGCTCCCCGAGCTCGGTCTCGACCTGCCGCAGGCGCAGGCCGGCGGCGTCAAGCTCGCCCTGCAGGCGGTCGCGCTCCGACAGCGCATCGCGCAGTGCCTCGGGCAGGCCCTCGTAGGGCGGGTCGGACGGGCGGATCGCGTTGCGCGCGAGCGACAGGAGCGCGGTCGCCGGCCAGAGGGGCGCCCACAGCACCACCGACACGGCCCCGGACCACCCCGCCTGCGAGCGCTCCGGCAGCGCCGCGCAGAGCGCCGCGAGCGCGATCGCGCCGGTGAGCAGGCGTTGGCTCGTCGGGAACCGCATCGTTCACGCCGCGGGGAGCGGCGCCGGGATCGGGGCGCGGATCAGACGGCGTCGGCGTCGGACTCGAGCGTGTCCTTGAACAGGTCGAGGTTCTCGAGGTAGTTGCTGGTGCCGCGCGCGACGCACGAGAGCGGGTCGTCGGCGATCTTCACGTCGAGGCCGGTGGACCTGTTGAAGACCTTGTCGATCCCGCGCAGCAGCGCGCCGCCGCCGGCGAGGGTGATGCCGTTGTCGACGAGGTCGGCGGCGAGCTCGGGCTTGGCGCGCTCGAGGACGCGCACCACGGCCTCGGCGATCATGCCCACGGGCTCGGAGAGCGCGTCGCGGATCTCCTGGCTGGTGACCTCCACCTTGCGGGGAAGGCCGGTCTTCAGGTCGCGGCCGCGCACGTCCATCTTCATCTCGGGCCCGGTGGGGGCGGCCGAGCCGATCTCGATCTTGATGCGCTCGGCGGTCAGCTCGCCGATCAGCAGGCCGTGGGCCCGCTTCATGTGGTTGACGATGGCGTCGTCGAAGTCGTCGCCGGCCACGCGCAGGCTCTCGCACTCGGCGATCGCGGCGAGGGAGATGATGGCGATCTCGCTGGTGCCGCCGCCGATGTCGACGATCATGCTGGCGGTGGGCTCGGCCACGGGCAGGCCCGCGCCGATCGCCGCGGCCATGGGCTCGGCCACGAGGAACACGCTGCGCGCGCCGGCGCGCTGGGCGCTCTCGAACACCGCCTGCTTCTCGACGCTCGTGATGCCCGAGGGGATGGCGATGACCACGCGCGGGCCGAACATGCGCGTGCTCTTGCCGTTGACCTTCTTGATGAAGTAGCCGAGCATCGCCTCGGTGACGGCGAAGTCGCTGATGACGCCGTCCTTCAGCGGCCGGATGGCGCTGATGGACCCGGGCGTCTTGCCGAGCATGTCCTTGGCGGCGAAGCCGACGGCGTCGCCGTCGTTGAGCACGATGTTGGTGCCCTTGCGCACGGCCACCACCGAGGGCTCGTTCAGCACGATGCCCTCGCCCCGGACGCACACGAGGGTGTTGCACGTCCCGAGGTCGATCCCCATGTCGACGCTGAAGAGGCGCGAAAGCCAGTCGAACTCGAGAGCCACGGTGCGCTCCTTCCTGAAGCCTGGTGCCGGTCGCGGACTCCGCCGCGCCGGGGACCCTTCCGGGCCCATCGCGCCGAAGGATACCGCCCCCACGGGAACCCGTGAGGGCGGCGGATGGTCCGGGGAAACGGGGCCGCGGTCAGCGGCCGCTGGCGACGTCGAACGGCCCCTGGCCGGTGGCGTCCATGTTCGTCAGCGAGACCACGGTGGCGCCGAGGATCGCGATGAGGACGGCCACGAGCAGGAGGCTCGTGTAGACGTTCAGCTGCGGCTTGGCGCGCTTGACGTCGCTCTTGGCTGCTGCGTCGGCCATGGGTTCACTCGCCCTTGCGCGCGATGGCGCGGTGGCCGGACTTGACCTCGCCGCGGGCCTCGACGTCCTCGAGCTCGACGACGCCGACGGCGCGGTTCACGTCCACCTGCACGATGCGCAGGTTTCCGACGAAGTTGGAGCCGTCGGCGATGGTCATCACCCAGCCCTCCTTGACGCCGTCGCGGCTGCCCGCGTTGATCTCGGCCAGGATGGCGTCGGGCTCGCGCTTGACGTCGATGACGGTGGCGCTGAGCGAGCGGTCGGCGACGACGGGCAGGCCGGCGTCCGAGGTGGCGCCGGCGCGCGGGCTGGCGGACCCGTGCAGGGCCGCGTAGCGCTGGACGTCGGCGAGGGCGCGCTCCTTCTCGTCGCTCACGCGCTGCAGCTGCTCCTGCAGCTGGCGGCGGGCGGCCGACTCGCTGTCGAGGTCGCCCTGCAGCCGGGCCAGCGAGTCCTGCAGCTCCATGCGCGCCTTCTCGGCGGCGAGGTACTGCGTGCGCGCGGACTCGATGTCCTGGCGCATGGCGTCGATGAGCTTGGTCTGCAGCGTGTCGTTGGCGCTGGCGGCGTTCAGCTGGCCCTTGAGGTCGGCGACCTCGAGGCGCGCGCGCTCGGCCTCGCGCTCCTTGTCGGCACGGATCTGGACTTCCTTGTCGCGCTCCATCGTGGCGGCGCGCAGCTGGGCCTCGAGGCTCGCGGCCTTGGCCTGCAGGGCGGCGAGGCTCGCGTTGTAGGCGTCCTTGGCGACGGCGCTCTCGGCGTCACGGGTCTTCATCGCGGCCTGCGCATCGGCGGCCTGCTTCTTGAAGACGGACTGGTTGGTCGAGCTGACCGCGGCGAGCGGCACCAGCGCGGCCACCAGGAGCGAGACGACGACGACGAGGATCTTGGTCAGGATGTGCACGGTCGGATGCCTCGGTGGGCGACAAGCGAACATCGCGGGCGGTGCCCGCGACTGTTATCAGTATTACACGGAATCCATACGGAATGTCAACGGGGCGCGGTTGCGGCGAGGATTCCCTTTGCCGCGGCCAGCTGCACCGAGGGGGCCTGGTCGAAGAGGAGCGGCTCGATTTCCGGAACCACCGGGGGTCCCCCGGCATAGGCCAGGGCCAGGGCTGCCTGGGCGCGGACCGACGCCTCGCGGTCCTTCAGGAGCGTGCGCGAGAACTTGACCACCGCCTGGGCGTCCTGCGGGCTGATCTGGGCGAGCGCGACCGCGCAGCAGATGCGCACCTCGGTCGGGCGCGCGGAGATGCCGGTGCCGTCGATGAGGCGCATCAGGATGGCCCGGGAGCCGTCGTCCTTGAGCGAGCCCACCTGCTGCGCGGCGAGGGCGGTGAACTCGGCCTGCTCGCCGGGGGCGAAGAGCGCGGCGCGGATCGGCTCGATGCCGTCGGCCTCGCCCAGGCGCGCGAGTGCCTCGGCCGCCTGCAGCTCGACGATGCGCACGCGCGCGGGGTTCACC
The DNA here is from genome assembly GCA_040374835.1 of Phycisphaeraceae bacterium. Lineage (GTDB taxonomy): Bacteria > Planctomycetota > Phycisphaerae > Phycisphaerales > SM1A02 > UBA966. The sequence goes on from JBEITQ010000083.1 coordinate 4,571, forward strand.
TGGCGCATGCCCTTGCCGAGCGAGTCGCGGATCATCGGGATGGCGCTCGCGTTGCGCAGCTCGCCGAGGATGAGGTACGCGTTCGAGCGCACCTCGGGGTCGTCCGAGCGCACCATGGCGGCGAGGGGGCTGGGGTCGACCGGCTGCCCCATGCGCGTGAGCGCGTAGATGGCCGCGGCGCGCACCGACTCGCTCTCGTCGACGAGGAGCGGCCGCACGCGGTCGGCGAGGTCGGAGAGCTTCGCGCGGCCGACGGCCATCGCGGCCACGAAGCGGACGCCGCGGTTCTCGTCGGAGAGGAGCGGGCCGGCGACGGCGCGCAGGTCCTCCGGCGAGGTGTCGAGCGCCTCGAGTGCGTTGGCGCGGAAGACCGGGACCTTGGAGGCGCAGGCCTCGCGCAGCAGCTTGATCGCGGCCGCCCGGGCGTCGCCGTTCGACTCGACCGGCAGCGGCTCGGCCACCACGCGGCCCGTGGCCGCGGAGATCGTCGGTTCGCCCGTGGGCTGCACGCTCTGCGAGCGGCTCGACCAGGGCTGGTCCGCGACCGCGGGATCGGGGCCGCACGCGCCGACCAGGACCGCCGTCGCGCAGGCGAGCACCAGCGCCCCGGCGGCGCGCATGCCGGCGGCGGGGCCGCGGTGCGGGCGGACGAGGCGCACGAGGACGATGGATCCGCAGAGGGCCATGAGTGCGAGGGATGCTACTTCGCCCACGGAGGCGAAGGGCGCGCGGCGCGCGTCGAGCGGGGGTGCCGCGTGCATCCACGACGCGGTGCGCGGCGCGGGCGGCGTGCCGAGGAGCCGGCCCGACGAGTCGATCGATGCGCAGAGGCCGGTGTTGGCGCCTCGCACCATGGGCGTGCGGGTCTCGATGGCGCGGAAGCGCGAGATCTGCACGTGCTGCGCGCGGCCGGCGTCGAACCAGCCGTACCAGCCGTCGTTGGTGATGTTCACCAGGAGGTCGGCGCTGCGCTCGCGGCCCGCCGAGGCGGGGTAGACGAGGTCGCGGCACACCCAGCTCATGGCGTCCTCGAAGCAGATCGGGATGGCCACGCGCACCGCCCCGCCCTGCCACGGCACCTCGAAGCGCACGGGCTCGCCGCCGCGGTCGAGGTCGAAGGTCATGCCCTGCGCGCCGACGGAGAGCAGCGCGCGCTCGAGCCAGTCCCAGTTCGAGATGTAGGGCATGGTCTCGCCGAAGGGGGCGAGGAACACCTTGTCGTAGCGCGGGTACGGGGGCGCACCCGGGCCCACCAGGTACGCGCTGTTGAACTGGCGGTCCCACCGGAACCGGTCGCCCTCGGGACTCAGGCCGATGAACGCGGGACTCCCGACGAGGAGCGGCGCGCCGATCCGGGCCGAGAGCCCCGACACCATCCGCCGGAAGACGTCGCCGGGGAACCACCCGTTGGCCTCCTGCAGCGCGATGGTCTCGGGCTCGAGGCCGAAGCCGCCGAGCATGGTCTCGGGCCAGACGGCGAGCGCCACGGGCAGGCCCTTCTTCGCGCAGTCGTCGGCGCCGCGCTGCGTGAGCTCGACGAAGGACGGGACGTCGCGCATCTGGTCGCGCGCCGTCCATGCCACCTTGTTGCTGGTGGCGAGGTTGGTCTGCACCAGGAGGATGCCCGGGCCCTGGCCCGCCGGGGCCTGCGAGAGCCGCCACCCGCCGTAGAGGGCGGCGAAGGCGAGGAACGCGCCGGCGACGGCGACGCCCGGCAGCCTGGCGCGCCGCCGGCGCTCGATCGGCTGGCCGCGGGACTGCAGCACGTCGACCGCTGCGCCCGCGATCGAGAGGCAGAGGAGCGATGCGAAGAGCTCGCCCACGAGGTCGGCGCCCTGCACCAGGACGGGCAGCTCGATGAGCGGATGCCCCCAGCGAAACCACGGGTAGCCGTCGAAGAGGACGAGCGTCCGGAAGACCTCCGCGCCGCCGAGGGCGACCGGCAGCAGCACCGCCCACGGCACGCGCGCCGGCATCACGCGCGCGCACGAGACCAGGACGAAGAGCCCGAGCAGCTCATGGAACGTGCAGTAGGCGGCAAGCCCGGGCGTGCCGGCCGGCGTCACCTGGAAGAGCCACCAGTGCAGGATGAGCCACTTCACCACGCCGACCGCGGCCACCGCGCCCGCGATCCGCCACGGCAGCGCCGCGCGAAGCCCGAGCGCGGCTCCCGCGCCGGCGAGGACGAGCACCATCGGCACCGGCGCCGCCAGCACCAGCGGCCACGCATCGACCGGCGGGTAGGCACATCCGAAGAGCACCGCCGACACGGCCGCAAGGGCCGCGGCACGGCGTGCGGTCATCGGCGCGGCGGGTGCGGGCACCCGTCACTTCCCGGCGTAGTCGATGACGCGGCTGATCTCGGTCCGCAGCGCCGAGCGGTGCACGATCCGGTCGATGAAGCCGGCCTTGAGCAGGAACTCCGAGGTCTGGAATCCCTCGGGAAGCTCCTGGCGGATGGTCTGCGCGATGACGCGCGGGCCGGCGAAGCCGATGAGGGCGTGCGGCTCGGCGAAGATGACGTCGCCGAGCATGGCGTAGCTCGCGGTGACGCCGCCCGTGGTCGGGTCGGCGAGCACCGAGACGTACAGCCCGCCCGCGTCGTCGAAGCGCGCGAGCGCGGCGCTGGTCTTGGCCATCTGCATCAGCGAGAAGCCCGACTCCTGCATGCGGGCGCCGCCGGAGCAGCTGACGATGACGAGCGGCAGGTTGTGGTCGGTGGCGTGCTCGATGGCGCGGGTCAGGCGCTCGCCGACGACGCTTCCCATGGAGCCGGCCATGAACGTGAAGTCCATGACGCCCACGACCACCTTTCGACCCTTGATGAAGCCGGTGCCGGTCTGCACGCCGTCGATCTCGCCGCTCCTGCGCTGCATGTCGCGCAGGCGGTCGATGTAGGGCTTCTGGTCGACGAAGCCGAGCGGGTCCATCGGCGCCATGTCGGCGTCGCGGGGCTCGAAGGTGCCGGGGTCGAGCAGCTGCTCGATGCGCCGCCGCGCCGAGATGCGCATGTGGTGGTCGCACTTCGGGCAGACCATCAGGTTCGCCTCGAGGCTCTTGCGGAAGATCGTCTCCCCGCACTCCGGGCACTGCGTCCAGAGGCCGTCGGGGACGGCGCGCTTGGTGACGACCTGCGTCTCGGTCCAGGTGGGTTCGGGCACTCCGTTGCTCCTTGCGCGCGAAGTGTACCCCTGCGCGGCGCGCGGCCGCGGCGCGCGGGCCCGCTCAGTCGCCGAGCGCGGCGGCGGCGCCTTCGGGAAGCACGTGGCGCGTGCACCAGCCGCGGCCC